>CASERA010000276.1 GCA_949290175.1 uncultured Ruminococcus sp. | reverse complement strand
TACATAACTGTTCTTATGGAATGCCATACCATACGGAATCCCTGACTGCTCAGAATACCCTTTTGCCGCAACCAGTCCGGAATCCGGAACACCAACCACCAAATCGGCTTCTACCGGATAGGACTCTGCCAGAGCCTTCCCTGCCGTAAGGCGGGAATGGTATACATTCACACCATCTATTGTACTGTCAGTTCTTGCAAAATAAATATATTCGAAAATACATCTTGCTTCTTTTTCTTTGGGCAATGCCATGCTCATATCTGATACTACACCGTGTTTTGTAATACTGACAATCTCTCCCGGCAGGACATCTCTTATAAATTCTGCACCAACTGCCGCAACTGCACAACTCTCAGATGCAAGAAAATACGTATTGTCACGCTTTCCGATACAAAGAGGCTTTAAGCCAAATGGGTCTCTTGCTCCAATCATTTTCCTCGGGCTGCTGATAACAAGAGCATAGGCTCCTTTGATTTTCTTCATCGCATTTTTGACTGCTTCCTCTGCTGTCGATACATTCAGCCTTTCCCTCGCCACATGATAGGCAATCACCTCTGAATCAATCGTTGTCTGGAAAATTGCTCCTGTACGGGACAACTGGTCTCTTAATTCAATCGCATTGACCAGATTGCCATTGTGTGCAATTGCCAGAGTTCCCTTCACATAATTGATAACTAGAGGCTGTGCATTCTCCACACGCGTCCCTCCTGCGGTGGAATACCGCACATGTCCAACTCCCAAATTGCCTTTGAGTTCTCTTAGATTTTCTTCGTTGAACACATCATCCACATGTCCCAATCCTTTTCGGGACAGCACTTTCCGCTTGCCATAGGTATCAGTCACCGCAATACCACAACTCTCCTGTCCTCTGTGCTGAAGTGCGAAAAGTCCATAGTAGATGGAAGAAGCGACATCATGCCCGTCCATGTCATATGCTCCAAAAACTCCGCATTCTTCTCCCAGGCCTGTGGTAACTCTTTCAAAATCACTCATGGATGAACTCCTTCATTTTTATTAAATCCCAATACGTTTAAAAACTTCCTGATATGCATCTTCTACATTTCCCATATCTCTGCGGAAGCGGTCTTTATCCAGTTTTTCATGTGTTTCTTTATCCCACAAGCGACAGGTGTCTGGAGAAATCTCATCTGCGAGAATAATCTCTCCATGGTAACGTCCGAATTCAATCTTAAAATCTATCAAATCTATTCCCGCTTCGTCAAAGAATTTTTTCAGAACATCATTTACCTTAAATGTATATTCTGTAATTTTATCAATTTCTTCTCTCGTAGCTGCTCCGATTGCAATCGCAAAATAATCATTGATCATCGGATCTCCAAGATCATCATCTTTATAGCTAAATTCCAAAGTAGGTGCTAACAATTTTCTTCCTTCTTCAATTCCAAGTTTCTTAGAAAAGCTTCCTGCTGCCACATTGCGTACAATTACCTCCAGAGGTACAATTTCCACCTTTTTTACAGCTGTTTCACGGTCACTTAACTCTTTCACATAGTGCGTCGGAACCCCTTCTTTTTCCAGGATCTGAAAAATATAGTTTGTCATGCGGTTATTGATTACGCCTTTTCCCACAATTGTCCCTTTTTTCTCACCGTTGAATGCTGTCGCATCGTCTTTATAGTCTACGATTACAACATCTGGATCTTCCGTAGCATATACTTTTTTTGCTTTGCCTTCGTAAAGCTGTTCTAATTTTTTCATACGTTCACACCTGTCCTTTTTACTTATTTTCATTCAACATGACCCACTGTTCCAGCAGTCTTACAGAAAGATTATAATACAAGGCAGGGGGAAAATCAATATTCCCTCTGCCTTGTATTGGCTCCCCGCTTATTATTTATTTCTTCAAATGTAAATAAGTACATCTTATATATCAGTGTTCATTTATCACTAATCACTATTTATCTTCCAGTTTTCCGAGAAATTCTCTCATCCTGACATTATCAGATTCAAATACTTCTTCGGGGGGACCTTGTACTGCGATATATCCGTTATCCATGAAAATAATATGATCCGCCACGTTTCTCGCAAAATTCATTTCATGAGTTACAATCACCATCGTCATATTTTCTTCTGCAAGTTCACGGATGACTTTTAAGATTTCTCCTGTCAGTTCCGGATCCAATGCAGATGTCGGCTCATCGAAAAACAAAATATCCGGCTTCATTGCAAGTGCTCTTGCAATCGATACCCTTTGCTGCTGTCCTCCGGAAAGCTGGTATGGGTAGGCATTTTCTCTATCAGAAAGTCCCATTTTTTTCAATAGCTCTCTTGCTTGTGCATAGACCTCTTCTTTCTTTCTCTTTTGCACTTTTAACGGTGCATCCACGATATTTTGAAGCACGGAAAAATGTGGAAACAGATTAAAATTCTGGAAAACAAGCCCGAATGTTCCTTTATAATTAATCTCTCCGGAATCCTGCGTCTCCAGTTTTGTCGCACATCTCAGGAGCGTGGATTTTCCTGAACCTGACGGACCGATAATTCCCAGAACTTCTCCTTTCTCTACTTTCAGGGATATGTCCTTTAGCACTTCAATGCCATCAAAACTTTTTCTTACATGCTTTATCTCCAATAAGCTCACGACATTCCCTCCTATTTATAATAACTTAATTTCTTTTCCAGGGTTTCCATTACAACTGCAACAATCAAGTTGAAAATATAATAAAAAATTCCTGCCGCCACAAAAGCCGTTACAGAAGTCTGTGCAGCAGCAATCTGTTTGGCTGTCGTAAACATCTCCGGAACTGCAATCACAAACGCAAGTGATGTATCTTTTACAAGTGTAATCACTTCATTGGTGACTGACGGCAAAATCCGTTTGATCACCTGTGGGAATATAATCCTGAAAAAAGTCTGTATTTTATTATATCCCAGTAATTTTGCTGCTTCATACTGTCCTGCCGGAATGGACTCGATTCCTCCCCGGTAAATTTCTGCAAAATAAGCAGCATAATTGACTGCAAATCCAATCAGCACCGCTGCCATACGATAAGATGGAGAAATCTGCATCCCGAATATGTAATACGGTCCATAATAAACAACCATCAATTGCAGCATCAACGGAGTTCCCCGCATAATTGAGATATACGCTCTGACAATCCAACGCACAAAAGTAATCCTGGATTTTCTTCCAAAGGATACGATCAATCCCAAAACCAGCGATACAACCAGCGTGAACATAAAAATCTCAATTGAGACCAGCATTCCGCTTCCCAGCTGTTTTATCATTGTCAATACATTCATTATTTTCTCCTTAAGGCTCTCATAACCACTCTCTTATATTCTCACTCCCCGAGGCAGACTGAGCCGTCTGTTCCCCATTTCTCTGCAATACTCATAAAAGTTCCGTCTTCTGCCATTTCATTTAATGTTTTCTGCACCTGATCTCTTAATTTGTCATTTCCCTTTTTAAATGCAACTGCATATTGTTCGGAAGAGATATTTCCTTCTAGTATAATAAATCCTCCGCCTCTGGATTCAATCTGGTACTCTGCCACACCAATATCCAGTGCAACTGCATCGGCTGCACCTGCTTCCAAATCCATAAATGCTGTATTGTAATCCGGCACCTGATTTAACTGTCCAAATGTAGCCGCCAAATCCGCTCTATCACCTTCCAGTGCTTTCAGCGCAGAAGAATCTACCTGTACTTCTACAATTTTACCCGCCAAATCTTCTTGGGATGCGATTCCTGATTTCTCTGATACAACAATCACCTGACTATTGTCTACATATGGATCTGACCATGTGT
>CASERA010000275.1 GCA_949290175.1 uncultured Ruminococcus sp. | reverse complement strand
TGACAAAGGCAATTGCAGCAGGTGCAAATGTTTGTATGATGGGGAGTATCTTTGCAGGATGTGATGAAAGTCCGGGAACATTCTTTCAAATTGGGAATAGAATATGATTTGAAATGGGGATTGTTTTATCAAAAAAAGAAATTCATTCTTCCTATGGTTTTGACTCTTTTTTTTCTGTTTCGATTTTTGAAACTTTATCAAGATGCATTGCAGTATATCGATTTAGAAAGCTCTCTGACTTTTTGGGATTATCTGCTATGGATTTTTAAAGGAAACAAGCCGGTTCAGGAAATCAAAGACCATTTTTTTGTTCCGGATGCATTTTTTGTGATGTTAAACTTGTTACTGGCATTTTATGTTAGTTTTTATCCATTTAAGGATATGAGCAGATGCGGGTATATGACATTATTTGCATTCGGGGAACGGTCAGAATGGTGGCTCTGTAAATGTATTTGGACAATATGTACTGTAGTATCATATTATCTTTCTGTTTATATAATGATAGCAATTTTCACCTTTGCTTTTGGAGAGTTTTCTTTATTGCCCCGACTGAAAGTACAGGGCTGCTTATGTGGGATAAATGTACTTGAAGTTACAGTTTTTGATTTAATACTTTCGAGCGTGTTACTACCCATTCTAGTATCTATCAGTTTGTCATTGGTGCAAATGGTAATTTCATTGCTGACAAAGCCAATATTTGGAATCATGTTTACAGCTGCAGTACTTGCAGGCTCCATATATTGTATGTCACCGATATTTCCGGGAAACTTCTTAATGGTAATGCGTAATTCTTTGTTTCTGAATGGAAGTGGAATTACGGTCCTGAATGGATTTATCTTGTCAGGTATATTAATTGTAGGTTCTGTTTTGGCAGGAGATATTATTTTTAAGAAAAAAGATATCTTGTCCAATCATGAGACAAGTTAAAGGAGGAGACATGTACATAGAAATCAAAAATCTTTCGAAAACAATCAAAAATGTCGATGTATTGAAAAACATCTCTATTGAAATGGAATCTGGAAAAATCTATGGATTTAGAGGAAAAAACGGCTCTGGAAAGACAATGCTTATGCGGGCAATATGTGGTTTAATTTTTCCTTCAGAGGGAGAAATATGGATTCATGGAGAAAAACTAGGAACAGATATATCTTTTCCACGAAGCATAGGAGCAATGATTGAAACACCGGGGTTTATTGAACATTATAGTGCTTTTGACAATTTGAGGGCATTAGCCTCTTTGAAAAAGCAGGTGAGCGATGAGGAGATTATAGAAATTCTCTCTGTACTGGGGTTGGATGCAGCAGACAAGAAAAAAGTGAAAAAATATTCTCTCGGAATGCGGCAGAAACTAGGTATTGCGGCAGCGCTTATGGAAAACCCGGAGTTGATTGTATTAGATGAGCCGATTAATGCATTGGATGAAAAAAGTGTTGAGATTGTAAAAAAATTACTTTTAGAACATAAAGCCAGAGGCGCATGTATTATTATCTCATGTCATGACCGTGAAGAACTGGAATTTTTATCAGATGAAATCTTTATGATAGAAGATGGGAAAATTATCAGGAAATATTTTCCAGAAGAGCTATAAGGGGCAGAGTATGAAAAAAATAAAATGGAAAAGAAAGATTATTTTACTATGTATAGCAGCATTTGTAGTTATGGCAGCAGTGCAAATCGTACGAATTAATAAGAAATATCCAGCCCCGGAGGAAATAAGGGCAGGGTTGAATGAAGAAATTGCATATAATGAAAATATCATGCTTATGGTATCTGAAATGGAATTCCTGGATGAAAGCAGAGTAAGAGAAATCTATAGGAATGAATTTGAACATAATGGTGACTGTAAGGCTGTGCTGTTAAAACTTGTAATTGAGAATAAAGGTGATACAGAAGATGTGATAGATATGTCTTCTTTCATTTTACAATCAGGCGCATGGAAAAATGCGATGCTTTTAAATGTGTTTGGAATACTCAATGAAGAAATCGTAGGAAGTGATAAGTCAACTATGAATCCGACAATTGCTCCGGGTGAGAGTATAAGTTATATTCTGCCATTCCATATGATACCTGACTTCTTTACGGAAAAGCAATGGGAAGAAGTGGAAAAGCAGGAATATCAACTTGTTGTTTCTCTATATCCTGAAAAGAAAGTATTTCATATGCGGAAAGATGCCTTGTAAAAATGGAACCATCAAACTTAACAAAATAGTCGGACTTGTTTTTTTCTTCTTGTGAGAATAAAATGTAAAATAGCTGCTTTAACGATATAGTTATAAAAAAACAATTAATCGTGGATGAATAGGAGTTAAAATTATGATAGAAGAAAGAAAAGTCAGTGATTCACTGGTAGAAACAGTTCATATTGTCCGTCCGATTCACATGAACGGTGCAGGACGTCTGTTCGGAGGACAATTGATGGAGTGGTTGGATGAAGTTGCAGGTCTGGTAGGAAAACGGCATTCCAGGAGCAATATCATTACAGCTTCTGTAGATAACCTCCGGTTTATACAGGGAGCATATTTAGGTGAGGTAATCGTGATTGTTGGAAAGGCAACCTATGTTGGCAACACTTCGATGGAAGTTAGAGTCGATACTTATGTGGAAAACAAGGATGGTATGAGACGACCGATTAACCGTGCGTATTTTACTATGGTTGCTTTGGACGAAGAAGACAAGCCGAAACATATTCCCCGGCTCGTTTTGGAATCTGAGGAAGAAAAGTGGGAATGGGATGCCGCCAAGAAGCGGCGGGAAATGCGCATTAAACGAAGAGAAGAAGGTTTTTAGACCTTCTTCTTATTGAGTACAGATTTTGTCATATTGACAGTACGATCAATTTGTTCTCGTTCTTCCGGGGATTTTCCTTCTTTTAAAATTTCGAGAATCAAGGTGATTTCTTCCTGGGAGAAGCGGATTCCTTTCTTGTTGGCGTTGGTAATCAGTGCAAGCATAATCGGAGCCAGCTCAGAACCTGATTTACCGGAAGTCTGGGCAGCTGCCATTTTAATTAGCTCTAGTTTTATTGGATCGATGTTTTTCATTGCGGGATTATTCATCCATTCATTCATTTATGTGTCGTCCTCCTTTTCTGAATGTTCCATTTGATTCATTGTATCGGAAAACATGGAATTATATGTTCGAAACATTTCCTGTTGTTCCGGATTCATCATACTCATCATCATATCCATCGGATTTGTATTTTTTTCAGAATTTTGTGTCATTTGTACCATTTCCATCATTTGCATGACTCCTGACATTTGTTCCATCATTTCAGCATCTTCCTCGGATAGATAGGGCTTAAAATCATTAATCAGGTCCAGGGGTGAAGCCGAGTGCCCGCCGGTCCGGGACATAGGGTTGGCAGGAAAACCGCGGAAGGTGGAAATGGTCTGCCAAAGCTCCATGAAGCGGATCATAACCCCTAGCATATGCTGTCCGGGAAAAGGAGTGTATGGCAGCAGAAGCTTCAATGTCTGAAGTGTTTTTGAAGATGTCATTTCATCGAATGGTGTCATAAGAGGAACATTTTTCTTTTCCATAATCACTCCTTTTGTTTTTTACAGTATAAATATATATGAAAGTATGTATGAAAATATGAAAGCGGGAAAAACTAAAATTAGATTTTTTACATACTATAATAGGGAAAAGGAAAAGGAAGGAATGGACATGAAACGAAAATTGATTATTGATGGAAATGCAGTTTATGAAATTGATGAAGAATGCAGGCTGAACAAAAGGATGGACAGGAATGAAGAGACGGAAGAAAAAACAGAACATGCTGATGAGAAAAAGAGGAAAATAGACAGATAAAATATCCCCGGTACAAATCGTTGTACCGGGGATATTTTATACCGTATTCAGGATATTAGCATCCGCATCCGTTGTTGCATCCAAATCCACTGCCGAAGCCATTGCCATTTCCGCCGCAGAAGAAAAGCAGAAGAATGATCCACAGACAAGAGTTACCTCCCCAACTAGATTCGCATCCACATCCACAGTTTGTAGCACTTAATTCGCTCATTTGAAATCCTCCATTTATCTTGTTTACAGTTCATAATATGTAGTTTTGGCAGAATGTGTGAAAAGAAAATAAAAGATTTTTATGCAACAAATATTTCTTAAATGAATATTTTGGTAAAAAAGGTGTTTTTATGCATGAAATGGGTAAAACGGACAGTCGGGTACTGGTGTAAAGATACGCTTAGCGGCAGATATCTAGGGCAGGGAATCTGCACTGCAGTTCTGGATACGGGAATTTCTCTCCATCCAGACTTTGAAAACCGAATTTTGGATTTTCGTGATTTTGTAAATCAAAAGAGCGGTATTTATGATGACAGCGGGCACGGTACCCATGTATCAGGTATTCTTGCCGGATGCGGACTGGCTTCAGGTGGAATCTATGCGGGGATGGCGCCGGAAACAAAACTGGTGATAGGAAAGGTACTGGATAAGACTGGAAATGGCAGCGTGGAGAATGTATTGGGAGGGATTCAATGGATTTTATCCCGGCAATGGGAATATGGTATCCGCATCGTAAATATTTCGGTAGGGACGAATCCGGATTTGGCAGAAGAGCAGAAGATACAGCTCTTACAGGGAGTAGAAAATTTGTGGGATGCAGGTCTTGTCGTAGTTGTTTCGGCAGGAAATTACGGCCCGGACAAAGGGAGCGTGGCAGTTCCCGGAATCAGCAGGAAAGTTATTACGGTTGGTGTATATGACGGAGAATGGAAAAATAGTAGATTTATCGGAAAGAGATGGAAATATTCCGGAATCGGCCCTACAAATACTTGTGTTGTGAAGCCAGATCTGGTTGCACCGGGTGTACGGATTTTAAGCTGCAGCAGGGAATATACAAGAAATAGTCTTTGGAAACATCCATATGTGGCAAAAAGTGGAACTTCAATGGCGACACCAGTTGTATCCGGTGCGATTGCCTGTTTGTTATCAAAATATCCGGATATGACAAATGTAGAAGTAAAATTAAAACTCAGGGAGTCCTGCAGGCGTCTGGAGGAAGAAGGAACCGGGTGGGGAATGCTGAATGTAGAGAGGCTGATGCAATAAAATGAAATAGCGGTTGAAACTGCAATCTTTAAGTATGTTGAAAGGTATTTGAAAGGTGTCAAGAAAAAACACTTGACACCTATTTTCTTTTGTTATATGATAACAAAGGTGATTTAAGTGAATGAAATTTTAGAACAGGCATTGTTATACGACTTTTATGGGGAGCTTCTTACCAGTCACCAGAAAGAGATTTATGAGCAGTTCGTACTCGAGGATTTGTCTTTGAGTGAGATAGCGGGTGAGGCAGGCATTAGCCGGCAGGGTGTTCATGACCTGGTAAAACGGTGTCAGAAAACACTGGAAGGATATGAAGAGAAGCTTCATCTGGTAGAAAAATTTCTTTCTATCAAAGAGAAGGTCCATGAGATTGATAAAGTGCTGGATTCTTATGAATCTAAGGACGGAGAACAGGAACCGAAAGAGATGATTGAGAGAATCCGGAGGATTTCGGATACAATTATAGAGGAGTTATAGCATGGCATTTGAAAGTTTGACTGAAAAACTTCAAAACGTATTTAAAAACCTCCGAAGCAAGGGACGTCTGACGGAAGATGACGTGAAGGCGGCGCTGAAAGAAGTTAAGATGGCACTTCTGGAGGCAGATGTAAATTTCAAAGTCGTTAAGAAGTTTATAAAAGATGTGCAGGAACGCGCGGTCGGACAGGACGTGATGAACGGACTGAATCCGGGGCAGATGGTGATTAAGATTGTAAATGAGGAACTTGTGAACCTGATGGGGTCCGAGACGACTGAGATTAAGCTTCAGCCGGGCAGTGCGATTACTGTGATTATGATGGCAGGTCTTCAAGGTGCAGGTAAAACGACAACAACTGCGAAGCTTGCCGGAAAGTATAAGTTAAAAGGCAAGAAACCGCTTCTTGTTGCATGTGACGTTTATCGTCCGGCGGCAATTAAGCAATTACAGATAAATGGAGAAAAGCAGGGCGTGGAAGTCTTTTCCATGGGAGATAAGAATAAACCTGCAAATATTGCCAAAGCAGCTCTGGAACATGCAGGGAAGAACGGCAATAATATCGTAATTCTGGATACTGCAGGACGTCTTCATATAGATGAAGACATGATGGCAGAGCTTCAGGAGATTAAAGAGACAGTTACAGTCCATCAGACAATCCTTGTTGTGGATGCAATGACCGGACAGGATGCAGTTAACGTAGCCGGCAGTTTTAATGAAAAAATTGGAATTGATGGGGTCATTGTTACAAAATTGGATGGTGATACAAGGGGCGGTGCAGCGCTTTCTATTAAAGCGGTGACCGGATGCCCGATTTTGTATGTCGGTATGGGAGAAAAACTTTCTGATTTGGAACAGTTTTATCCCGATCGAATGGCATCCCGTATTTTAGGTATGGGAGATGTCCTGACCCTGATTGAAAAAGCGGGGGCTGAGATGGACGAAGATAAGGCAAAACAGATGGCAGAGAAGATGAAAAAAGCCCAGTTTGATTTTGAAGATTATCTGGAGAGTATGAACCAGATGAAGAAGATGGGCGGTCTTTCCAGTATCCTGGGGATGATGCCGGGGCTGGGAGGGTTGAGTGCCAAAATGCCTGAGTTGGATTCCGAAGAAAATGAAAAGAAAATGGCACGAATGGAAGCGATGATTTATTCCATGACGCCAGAAGAAAGAAGGAATCCGGATTTGTTGAATCCATCCAGAAAACACCGGATTGCAAGAGGTGCAGGCGTGGATATTTCAGAAGTAAACCGTATGGTGAAACAATTCAATGAGTCCAGGAAGCTGATGAAGAGACTTCCGGGAATGATGGGTAAAGGTGGTAAAAAAGGTAGATTCAAACTTCCTTTTTAACACATAAATAACAAAAAAGAAAAATTTTAAGAAGAGGTGAAAGAAATGGCAGTAAAAATTAGATTAAAAAGAATGGGACAGAAAAAAGCTCCTTTCTATAGAATCGTTGTGGCTGATGCCAGATCTCCAAGAGATGGTAAGTTTATCGAAGAAATCGGAACTTACGATCCAAATCAGGAGCCAAGCGTTTTTAAAGTAGACGAGGAAGCAGCTAAGAGATGGCTGAATAACGGAGCTCAGCCTACAGAAGTTGTAGGTAAGATCTTTAAAGCGGCAGGTATCGAAAAATAATCTGTTTCGTGGAGGTGCACGTAAATGAAAGAATTAGTTGAAGTAATTACGAAAGCATTGGTAGACGATCCAGACAGCGTTGCAGTCTCTGAGAGACAGGATGGAAGAACCACAGTGATTGAAGTACGTGTAGCTGACTGCGACATGGGAAAGGTCATTGGTAAGCAGGGACGTATTGCGAAAGCAATCCGTTCTGTCGTGAAAGCTGCAGCGGCGAAGGAAGATAAAAGAGTTATTGTAGATATTGTACAATAGCCGGAGGGAAAGGGACAGGCTTCAATTCTGGAGCAGCTGCCCCTTTTCTTTTTCCATATGACATTGCGAGGAAAGATATCTGGAAGACAGGAGAGAAAAATGGAGCAGTTTTTACAGGTAGGCGTGATTTCATCCACGCATGGTATTCGGGGAGAAGTGAAAGTATTTCCTACTACAGATGACCCGGGCCGTTTTAAGAAACTGAAAAAAGTATGGTTAGATACAGGAAAAGAACGGCAGTCTCTGGAAATACAGGGTGTAAAATTTTTCAAACAGTTTGTAATTGTAAAATTCAAAGGCATTGATAATATCAATGATATTGAACAATATAAAGGAAAAAGTCTTCTTGTAAGCCGTGAGGATGCAGTAGAGTTGGAAGAAGATGAATATTATATTGCAGATTTAATCGGGATGAAGGTGTATACAGATGAGAGAGAATCTGATGAAGAAGTGTTCGGAATCCTGAAAGATGTAATTGAAACAGGTGCAAATGAAGTTTACGCAGTGGATTCAGAGAAATATGGTGAAGTACTGATTCCCGCAATTCGTCAGTGTATTCTGCGAGTAGATGTTGAAAATCAGAAAATGGAAGTACATCTGCTGGACGGTCTGATTGATTAGTATATAGAAAGAGAAGGATAAGCCGTATGAATTTTCATATATTAACATTATTTCCGGAGATGATTATGAATGGTTTAAATACCAGTATTATTGGCCGTGCAGTAAATAAGGGGCTCTTGTCCATTGAGGCAGTCAATATCCGGGATTATGCATTTAACAAGCATCAAAGTGTCGATGATTATCCATATGGAGGAGGCGCAGGGATGCTGATGCAGGCAGAGCCGGTTTATCTTGCTTATGAAGCGATTGCAGGAAAACTTGCAAAAAAGCCTAGGGTTGTTTATTTATCCCCTCAGGGAGAAACTTTTTCCCAGAAAATGGCGGAAGAGCTTGCAAAAGAAGAAGAATTGGTGTTACTTTGCGGGCATTATGAAGGAATTGATGAACGAGTTCTGGAAGAAATTGTAACGGATTACGTTTCCATAGGAGATTATGTACTAACGGGGGGAGAACTTCCGGCAATGGTGATGGTGGATACGATATCGAGACTGATTCCGGGAGTACTGCATAATGATGTATCTGCCGAATTTGAATCTTTTCAGGATCATCTTCTGGAATACCCTCAGTATTCCAGGCCGGAAGAGTGGCGCGGAAAGAAGGTACCGTCCGTACTTTTATCGGGGCATCATGCAAATATCGAAAAATGGAGAAGAGAGCAGTCGATTATCCGGACAAAAGAAAGGCGTCCGGATTTACTTCAGAAATGCGTGGATAATGGTTTGCTGGATAAGCGGGAGATGAAGTTTCTGAGAGAACTGGATGAAAATATTGAGTAAACTACTTGAAACTATTTACAAAATATGATAAGCTATAACAGTTGTGAAAAGAAGAGATGGTCCTCTGATACCAAAGTGGTATTAAGAACGTCCAAGATTAAGGAGGAACACAATGAACGATATTATTAGAAAAATTGAAGCTGAACAGATGAAAGAAAATGCACCTGAATTTCATGTTGGTGATACTGTAAAAGTATACGCTAAGATTAAAGAGGGAAACCGTGAAAGAATCCAGGTATTTGAAGGAACTGTTTTAAAGAAACAGGGCGGAAGTGTAAGAGCTACTTTCACAGTAAGAAAGTTCTCCAATGGAATCGGTGTTGAAAAAACATGGCCAATCCACTCCCCACATGTAGAAAAAGTGGAAGTTGTCCGCAAAGGTAAAGTAAGAAGAGCAAAACTGAATTACCTGAGAGGTCGTATTGGTAAAGCAGCTAAGGTGAAAGAGTTAGTAAAATAGTAACAATGAGAGGGACGATTACAGAAGTGTATATTGTCCCTTTTCTGTTATCATAGAGAGGGCAGCAGGTATGCGGGACTTGAATTTTCGAAAAAAGCGTAGAAAACAAGCATTAAAAAGAAGGAAACAAGTGCAGCGTCAGGAATTAAAATTTGATACAGGAAAATCGGCACTGCATTTTCAAAAAGAAAAAAAGCCCCACAGTGAGAAAGATGTGAAGGAAATTCTGAACTGGACGGTACAGATTGTGATTGTCTGCATGATTGCTTTTGTACTTGTGTTTTATTTTGGACAGCGGGTGAGCAATGCGGGCGATTCTATGCGTCCGGTTCTGAAAAATGGCGATATTGTACTTGTAAACAGGCTGGTTTACAACGCCAGCAGACCAAAACGCGGAGATATTATTGCTTTCAAACCAAATGGAAATGAAAATATGCATTATTATATTAAGCGGATTGTTGGACTTCCGGGAGAAACTGTACAGATTAAGGACGGAAAGGTTTACATAGATGGAAAAGAGCAACAAGAGGATATCTATGTATCAGATATCGTAAAGCCGGGAATTGCAGATGAGGAAATCGAACTTGGCGGCGATGAATATTTTGTATTGGGGGATAATACCTCCAGCAGTGATGACAGCCGTATGGCTGATATCGGAAATGTGAAACGCTCGGAGATTTACGGGAAAATCTGGTTTGATCTGAGTGTGGGCAATTTTGGATTTGTGAAATAACAGGAGGAGATAGTTATGTATTTTCAGTGGTATCCTGGTCATATGACAAAAGCAAAGCGTATGATGCAGGAGAATATTAAGCTGATTGATTTGGTGATTGAGCTGGTAGATGCCAGGGTGCCGATCAGCAGCCGGAACCCGGATATCGATGAATTGGGAAAGCATAAGGCACGTTTAATTCTTTTGAATAAATCTGATCTGGCAGAAGACAAATGGAATGATGCATGGGCGGAGTATTTTAAAGAAAAGGGATATTCCGTTATGAAAGTGAATTCAAAAAAAGGCGGTGGAATCAAGTCTATTCAGGGTGTGATTCAGGAGGCATGTAAAGAAAAAATTGAGCGTGACAGAAGACGTGGGATTTTAAATCGCCCGGTGCGTGCTATGGTAGTTGGAATTCCAAATGTAGGAAAATCCACATTTATCAATGCTCTGGCAGGAAAAGCGTGTGCAAAAACAGGAAATAAACCAGGTGTAACAAAAGGGAAGCAGTGGATTCGATTGAATAAGAATGTGGAACTTTTAGATACGCCGGGAATTCTCTGGCCGAAATTTGAAGATCAGACTGTGGGACTTCGACTTGCGTTCATTGGCTCAATTAAGGATGAAATTCTAAATACTGAAGAATTGGGAGCTGGTTTGATTCAATTTCTGCTGCAGCATTATCCGGAGGTTCTTTCCAACAAATACGATGTGCAGGAAAAAGAAGATGTTTATATTTGTTTGCGTGAGATTGCAGAGAATAGACACTGTATTGTACGAGGAAATGAACTGGATTTGGAAAAGGCAGCCAGGCTGCTTTTAGATGATTTCAGAAACGGGCGCCTTGGGAAAATTACACTTGAATTTCCGCAAGATTCTATTTAATATATGAATAAG
>CASERA010000274.1 GCA_949290175.1 uncultured Ruminococcus sp. | reverse complement strand
TTTTTCTTCAAACTCTTTTGGTAAATTCATATTTCTTCCTCCACACGTGAATGTATCTCGAATTCGTGTTAACGCTCATTATATCATAATTCACAAAGTAAGACTACCTGGAATACATACATTTTATTCTAGAATCTTCTGTCAGACGCAAGACCCAATACGGGTTAACACTAATTTCATTTTCTCCCTCATTCAGATAAATTCCCAGGTGCAGATGTACCGGAAAATTGCCGGTTGTTCCCTCTATCTTACTATATCCAGTATCTCCCATGTATCCTAGAAAATCTCCAGCTTTCACAGAATCCCCAACTTCCAGTTCTGCATAAGAATCCAAATGGGCGTAATAAAAATATGCTCCCTGGGGAGCTGTAATTCCAATTCTCCATCCGCCCTTTTCCAGCCATCCTTTGTGGGTCACTATACCGTCAGTCATACTGACAACCGGATAAAAACCGCGCTGTTCTTTCACCGCCATAATATCTGTTCCCTCATGACCTCGTGTTTCCCCATAATTACGCTCATACATCCAGGAATCTACATAAGAAATCCCTGGCTCTTTCCCCTCCGATGCAATTGGAATCGGAAAATAGACGACATCATTCCACACTGCCCGACAAACAGATAGATATTCTTCCCATCCTTCCTGCTGCTCCCATGTTAATCTCTGCAGCTGAAACGCGTCTGTCGTCAATCCTCCTGGAAAGGAATATTTTCCAAAATTTGTGACCATCCAGTACAAGGCCACATCCAATCCCGGATCCCCGGAACTTTTCAGATATTCAAGCATTTCTTCTGACAATGGTTGGGAACGAAACGTTGAGTGCCGTATGCAATCTGGATTCAGGCGATGATATACACTGACTCTAAACAGTGAATGAATGGCAAGTACAGAAAAGAAAACAAGCAGAAACAGTATAAGCAGGTATTTCCAATATTTTGCTTTTTTCAAAACAGTGCCTCAAAAACTTTTATTCAGAATATTCTATGTACACAGTCCGCACAACTTTCCAATCATAAAAAAACAATATGCTTCATATACATTAAAAACGCAAAAATCCTGGAGGATACCGAAGTGAAAAGAAATCTTGCCGGAATCGCAATCGTACTGTGTTTTTCTGTTATGCTGCTCTTTCCCAAGGCTGTTTTTAACGGTGCAAGCGAAGGACTTCTTCTCTGGTTTCAAATCCTGCTTCCCACGCTGCTTCCATTTTTGATCATCACCAATCTTTTATTATATACGGACAGCATTCACCTCATATCGAATACTGCCGGACCTTTCCTTTGCCGTCTGTTTCATGTTTCTAAAAATGGGAGTTTTGCCGTGATTGCAGGATTTTTATGCGGATATCCGATGGGAGCAAAAGTAACCGCTGACATGACAGCTTCCGGTCAAATTTCGGAATCTGAAGGCAGATACCTGCTTTCTTTCTGCAACAACACCAGTCCGGTGTTTATTTTAAATTATATTGTCTGGAAAACCCTGCATCAAGACCGCCTCTTATTTCCCACTTTATTTATTTTAATGATATCTCCGATGATTTTGAGTATATTTACAAGAAAATATTATCTAAGCGGAAGGAAATCTTTTATCAGCTCCTCTATTCAACATAATAAGACAAAGAAATGGGATTTTGGCATCATAGATGCTTGTATCATGGACAGTTTCGAAGCAATTACAAAAATCGGAGGCTATATCATTTTATTTTCAGTTATCCTGTCCCTGTGCCAGACAATACCTGTTGAAATTCCTGGTCTTTCGCTTATACTTCCAACTCTCGAAGTCACAAATGGAATTCTCATGATTGGAAGAATGGATATTCCGTTTGTTTTTCAATATCCGATTCTTTTATCTCTCACTTCATTTGGGGGTTTTTGTTCCGCTGCACAGACACAATGTATGATTCGAAAAGCTGGATTGCCTATACTTCCCTACATATTAGAAAAGCTGGCTACCGCTTTGGTAGCCAGCCTGTTAGCTGTATTATATCTATTGTACCTCACCTGAATAATCCTGAGGGGCAAGGCTGTCCTCTGCCGATGTTTCCAGTTCTGCCCGATTTGTGCGAACGACATCGTAGCATTCCTGAAGAGAATTAATCAGACCATCATACTTCGTTGTATAGCTGTCCAGTGTATGTCCAATGATACTTTCTGCATTTGCAAGAAGATCATCTGTATACTGGATAGCCCCCAAACGAATCTCATTCGCATCCGCCGTAGCATTATCAATAATTTCCTGTGCCTGTGCGGTTGCCTGTGTCACAATCTCATTTGCTTGTGCATATGCCTGCTGCATAATCTCATGCTCACTGACAAGTTCTGTTGTCTGCACCTGCGCTTCTTCAATCATTGCATCCGCTTTTGCTTTTGCGTCCGCCAAAATAGCATCACGGTTGCTGATAATCTTCTGATATCTCTTTATTTCATCCGGAGTCTTCATTCTCAGTTCTCTTAAAAGTTCATCCAGATGCTCTTTATTTACAATAATCTTTGTAGAAGACAATGGCTGAAATTTACAGTCTCTGTCGATATACTCTTCGATTTCTTCAATAATCTGTTCAATACGGCTGCTCATAGTTACACTCTCCTTTTTGCTTTCATCTTTTCTGCCAACTCTTTTTCTACTGCTTTGGGCACAAATTGTGACACATCTCCTCCATAAGCAGCAATTTCTCTTACGGTCGTAGAACTCAGATAAGAATATTCGATACTGGTAGTCAAAAACATTGTCTCAAGATTCGGCTCCAGTTT
>CASERA010000273.1 GCA_949290175.1 uncultured Ruminococcus sp. | reverse complement strand
TTGGCGCTGGCAGCTCCACCGTTATTTTTATGAATAACCCGAAACCTTGAATCTCTTAAAGCGTACTTCTCACAAATTGCGCCTGATCCATCAGTTGAACCATCATCAACCAGCAAAGCCTCCCACTCTGTATAGGTCTGCTCCAATAATGAATCCAGACACTCTGGTAAATACTTTTGCACGTTATAGACTGGAATAATAATACTAATTTTCATCTTTTTTTACTCTTTAATACTTCTGAATCTATACAATCTTTCAGCCATCTGGAATAAACTGTTTCTTTCCCCTCTGGTGTTTTTAATAAATATTTTCCCTTCCATGAGATCTTATAAAAAATCGTATCTGATTTCACTTCTGTATTATTTGCTTCCTCACTAAAAGGCAGATCAGCATTATCTTGTAAATAATAAAAATGGCTGTTATTTTCCGGAATTTCCCGGATTATTTTTTTTAAAAATTCACAATTTTCATATAACAGTTTTATCATGTAATCAAAAACAAAATAGTCCACCGTAGCATTGTAATTTTTCCAATAAGTCTCTAGCAATTTGCAAACTGCATAAAACAGTGTATTCCCTTTCCATCCGCCGATTGCACTTACAGTCCATTCCCAATTGGAAATATTCATTTCGTCTTTGCCCGGATTTCTCACCGTAAACAACGGATGTACAAAACAATAATCTTCAATTTTTTGCTTTACAAATATCGAACTGTCAAGCCATAATCCGCCATGCCTTTCCAATAAAGCCATGCGATAATAATCTGAAAAATGTGTAACAGAAATTATTCCTTTAGCAAACTTTTCTGCCATATGCTCAGGAATATCAACATATTCTTTATAATTTGTACTGTCTACAATCATTACAGGATGCCCGCCTGAATTTTTTTTTATACTGGAAATGCAATGTTTTATAATATCTGGTGCTGTTTGCTCTCCTTGCCACCATAAAACCCAAATAGGTGCATTATTTACTTTTTTTCCCAAATAGGGTTTTTGAGTCAATTTTAAAGCTAATTCTTTATAATGGGTTTCCAAATATTTATATGTTTTTTTCTTTGCAATAGCATATGCTTTTTCTCTTATCTCCTCGCTACTGCTGTTTCTACTATTAACAAATTCACAATACATGTGTGTCCAAACTAATTGTAAAGGTATTTTTCCAGCTTCTTTCAAAAAAATAGATATCGGACATTTTATCCATAAAGGTATGTATTTTTTTATCAACTTTATTTCCCTTTCTCCTCATATCCCAGGAATTCGTCCAGCCTTTTAAAGTGCTCTTTAGAATTCTTTATCATTCTTTCAGGCAAAGCAAATGAAGCTGAATCTAAATTATCTCTACTGCGCATATAATCCCATTTTTCATTACGACGCAAATCAAATACAACCCCGGTAAACCCAAGATCGTCCAGCATATTTTTCGTCTTATCACTGTATATTACCGGAAGAACCGGTCGACCTGCCGCCATAGCCAAAATAACTGCATGGAAACGACTTCCAATAACATATGCCGATTCAGCCAATGTATACAATACCTGCATTAAATTTGTGCCGTCATAATTCAATGTCTGAATCATAGTACTATCCCGACAATGTAACCTAGCAATAATCTTCCTGATTTCTTTTTCATCACCTTCTTCACGGCAAAACGAAGAAAATACCAGATTATATCCCTCTTTTAAATATTCCTTCAAAATCTTCGACATATTTTCTATATAATTACTTTCTGTCTCTTTTAAATCATGCTCTGCATCTTTGCCTGAACAGCTAACAACTGATATAAAAATCTGGTTTCTCTTTACAGGTACATCAGGCATCGGATAAGAAAATAAAATGTCCGGTGCATAACGAACTTTTAGATTCCCCTGGAATTTTGTTAATGAATATATATCTCTAAAACAAACATCTTCCATCTTTTCAAAAGTCATACCAAGTTGCCTTCTGTAGTCCTCAGACTTATAAGGTCCGAAATTAGCTCCTAGAACAAAAAAATGGTAATGCTCCGC
>CASERA010000272.1 GCA_949290175.1 uncultured Ruminococcus sp. | reverse complement strand
GAAAATGCAATGCCTCATGTATTTGCAAGTCAGGTAGAATATATGAGCAAGCATTTGTATAACAGAGACTACGTTATTCTTTCTTTGAATCCTCATAATGACCGAGGTTCTGGTGTTAGCGATGCAGAGCTTGGAATTCTCGCCGGAGCAGACAGGATTGAGGGAACTTTGTTTGGAAATGGAGAGCGTACCGGTAATGTGGATATCATCACACTTGCAATGAATCTGTTTTCTCAAGGAGTGAATCCGGAACTTGATTTTTCTAATATGAGTGAAATCAGCGAGACATACGAACGCCTGACGAGAATGAAAGTATCTCCAAGACAGCCGTATGCAGGCGAATTAGTATTCACAGCATTTTCAGGCTCTCATCAGGACGCAATTGCCAAAGGTATGGCATGGCGGGAAGAAAATGAATGCGAAACATGGAACGTGCCGTATCTCCCGCTGGATCCAAAAGATGTAGGGAGGCGTTATGAGACTGATGTAATACGGATTAACAGCCAGTCAGGTAAAGGCGGTGTCAATTATATTCTGAAGCAAAGTTTTGGAATCAGCCTGCCGCAAAAAATGCGGGAGGAAGTCGGTTATCTGGTCAAAGATGTTTCGGACAAAGCGCATAAAGAACTGGATCCGGATTGGGTATATCATATCTTTGAAGACAATTATATTAATGTAAAATCTATTTTTACTGTGGACGAATGTCATTTCAAACAAGAAGATGGAATTTTGGCAGAAGCGACCATTCATCATGCAGGAAATAACCGTGTGATTACAGGAGTCGGAAACGGTCGCCTGGATGCAGTCAGCAATGCAATTAAACATTATTTTGGCATTAGTTATGAACTTGCTTTTTATGAGGAGCATTCCATGACAAAAGGTTCTTCTTCCAAGGCAGTTGCCTATGTAGGGGTAATATCTGATAAGAAAAAATACTGGGGTGTTGGAATTGATGCAGACATTATCAAAGCATCCGTGGAAGCGCTGGTTGTTGCAGTCAATAAAATTGAAGAAATTAAAAACATCGAAACCTGTAAAGATGAGCGTCTGCTGGAAATTACAAACTACATATATGCAAATTACAAAGAAGTGACGTTGGATGATTTGTCTGAGAAGTTTTTCCTGTCTAAACCCTATCTCTCTAAATATATTAAAGAAAAATCAGGAATGACTTTTGGAGAAATTTTGAAAAAAGTGCGGATGAAGAAAGCAAGAGCCATGCTCAAAGGCAGCAATGCAACTGTTGAAAGTATTGCCGAATCTGTGGGATACCAAAATGTAGAACACTTCAATCGTATTTTTAAAAAAATGTATCAGATTACACCAGTTCAGTTTAGAAATAGAAAATAGTGCATGACGTGATAGTGTAAATATTTATCTATGATACAGGAAGGGGCTTCGCTCAGCTGAAAATTTTTAGCTGGGTGAAGCCTCTTTTGATTACCTCATAACAAAAATTATTGAAAAGATTTCCCGAATGAATTGAAATTTTACAATAAGTATTATATACTAAAATAAGCGTGTTTTTTGGGTTATTTTTAAACATATTTAATAAAAATGGAGGGCTAGATTATGAGTAACAACGCAACAGGGAACTCAGCAGGCAGAAGAATTACAGCTTTGCTTGATGAGGGGAGTTTTGTTGAAATCGGCGGGGCTGTTACGGCAAGAAGCACAGATTTCAACATGCAGGAGGCAGACACTCCGGCCGATGGTGTTATCACTGGATACGGAGTAATTGACGGCAATCTTGTCTATGTATATAGTCAGGATGCATCGGTATTAAACGGTGCAATCGGTGAGATGCATGGCAGAAAGATAGCCAATATTTATGATATGGCTATGAAGATGGGAGCACCGGTCATTGGAATGCTTGACTGTGCGGGACTGCGTCTTCAGGAAGCGACAGATGCATTAGAAGCTTTTGGAAACTTATATTATAAACAGGCAATGGCATCCGGTGTGATTCCCCAGATCACGGCAATCTTCGGTATGTGTGGAGGAGGGCTTGCGGTTGTACCCGGACTGACAGATTTT
>CASERA010000271.1 GCA_949290175.1 uncultured Ruminococcus sp. | reverse complement strand
TTTCATCCATTACAACCACCGGAGGATCTGTAAATTTATCCTGAATCCATGGTGCAACTGTGCGAATTGCAATTCCCGCTGCTCCAATAAAAAACAGGGCATATTCGCCCCAATGCTTTCCAATCTTTTCTTTCCAGTCACGCTCCAGCTCTCTTAGACCCTTTTGTTTTGCAAACCGACTCACCGCATAACTTTCACATTCATATCCCTTTTTTGTCAATTCGTTTGAAAGTTCTGCATTCAGACAAGTACCTGATTCCGTAAAACTGTAAATCATCAGTTTTTTCATTACACGTTACTCCCTTATCTCCTGGTATTCTCTGACATAGTGAACCAATTTTTCCACATATGCCTGTGCCATTTTACTCAACGGCAGATTCTTATGTGAAATATAGCCCACTCTGATTTTCTCATCACATTGAAGCGGAATTGAAATAATATCACTCCCATTCAGCTCTTCACTTAAAATCCCCGTAGAAATTGTATATCCATTTAAACCAATTAGTAAATTAAACAATGTCGCCCTGTCACTGACCATAATACTCTTTGGATGAAAAACCGTACTTAAGATTTCCTCTGAATAATAAAAAGAATTATGTTCTCCCTGCTCAAAAGAAAGACAGGGGTATGCCGATAAATCTTCCAGCGTTACAGTCGTTTTTCCTGCCAGCGGATTCTTACTTCCTACAAATACATGAGGGTTTGATTCAAACAGAGGAGTGAACTTCAAATGGTTTTCCCTTAAAATTTTCTTTAAGACCTTTTCATTAAAATCACTTAAATAAAGGACTCCGATTTCACTTCTTAAATTTTTTACATCTTCAATAATGTCATGAGTACGAGTTTCCCGCAATGTAAATTCGTACTCATCCTTGTCATATTCTTCCAATAAATGCACAAATGCATTAACGGAAAATGCATAATGCTGTGTTGATACAGAAAATATCCTTCTGGAAGGCTTCACCTTCTTATATCTTTGCTCCAGCAAATCCGACTGCTCTACAACCTGACGTGCATATCCGAGAAACTCTGCTCCATCTGCTGATAAACTGATTCCCCGATTAGAACGAAGAAAAATTTCAATTCCCAGTTCTTTTTCCAATTCTTTCACCGCATTGGAAAGACTCGGCTGCGATAAAAACAGCTTTTCTGCTGCTGCATTGATGGAGCCTGCATTTACAATTTCTATCATATATTTTAACTGCTGTAATGTCATCGTCGTTCTCCGTTTCTATTTCCAATGTCGTTTTCTACTATACTATCATCTGGTCAATTCGTCAAAACTTATCTTCCCACGCTTTGCCCTTTCCATCACATAATAAACGGTGAAATATAATTCGTCCATAAAAAACTGAACGGCATTACAAATACCATCGCCGGAAGCATATCCGCAATCGGGAAATTCTGCATCCTTGTGATGCGAAATCTTGTTGCAATTAATAAAAATCCACCGCACGCTTTAAAATCTGCCAGCATCTCCGGTGTTGTCAGAGGATAAATCAGCCTTGCTGCAAAAAACAGAAGCATGAATATGATGAACTGTGGGACTGCAACCATAGAGACAACTGCCCCTAAATTACATGCAAATACCATTGCAGTAAATAAATCCAGAATAGATTTCGAAAGCAATATGGTACTGTCTCCCGTCATTCCCAAATCCAATGACCCGTATATTCCTGTCCCGCTGGTACAAAACAGAACTATAATCGTCACCAGCATAGACATAAACTCTTCATATGTCAAATCCCCATGTTGATGATTCAGCAATCTGGAAACCGGTTTCTGCATCTGTTCCGCCCCTTTATGTATCCACAGCCCCAAGTGGCACAAAAGCCCGATTGCCGTTCCAAATACTACCGCCAGAATGACCGCTGGCATATTTTCCATCTGTGTCACAGAACTGATTCCCATTCCAATAGAACACAATCCCAATACCAGATTTAATTCCGCTGTAAATTTCAGCGGCATTTTTTGTCCAATTATAGTTCCTATGATTCCTCCCAATGCCACAACCAATACATTCACAATAATTCCTGTTGGCATTTCTTTTATCTCCTGTATCTTTTTATTTTCACTTTTTTCAACTTGCTGTCCTTATTTCAGCATCACCCAGTTTAGCTGAAATAGACACCTCAGATTCCAATACCCCACTCCTTTCCAGTATGCAGGGTTCAATAAAGGGATATGCATATTCTGTGACATACATACCCCCTCTGATTCCTCCGGATTTAGGAGCAGAAGTGCCTGCTCTATGACAAGGTATCTCCTTGCTTTACTACGTATATCATAAAATCACCTCCTGATTATCCTATAACAGATTCTCAGGAGGTATGATTGTTTTACTGAATAAACATTGCATCCCCAAAACTAAAGAATCGGTAATGTTCTTTTACCGCTTCCTCGTAGGCTGCCAGAACATGTTCTTTCCCAGCCAGCGCAGATACAAGCATAATCAGCGTCGACTCAGGCAAATGGAAATTTGTAATCAGACAGTCCAGAATTTTAAATTTATATCCTGGATAGATAAAAATTTCCGTCCATCCACTGCATGCACTCAAATATCCATTTTCATCAGCTGCAGACTCTATTGTACGGCAGCTGGTTGTGCCTACACAGATAACTCGTCCTCCATTCGCCTTCGCACGATTAATTTTCCTTGCAGCTTCATCATCCACCATATAAAACTCTGAGTGCATATGATGCTGTGTTACATCATCTACTTTCACCGGGCGGAACGTTCCGAGTCCTACATGCAGGGTGACTCTTGCAATATCAACACCTTTTTTCTGAATCTCTGTCAAAAGTTCCGGTGTAAAATGCAATCCTGCCGTTGGAGCAGCTGCAGAGCCTTCGTGTGTAGCATAAACCGTATTATAACGATCGCGGTTCTTTAATTGATGTGTAATATATGGAGGCAGCGGCATCTGTCCAAGTTGATCCAGAATTTCTTCAAAAATCCCCTGATATTCAAAATGAATCAGCCGGTTGCCTTCCTC
>CASERA010000270.1 GCA_949290175.1 uncultured Ruminococcus sp. | reverse complement strand
GCACCATGCATTCCCAGATTTCCAATGAACAAAGGATGCCTGGTGGAAATTGCACCGCGTCCCATAACTGTTGTCACTACCGGTACTTTTGTCTTCTCCACAACTTCAGTAAAAACTTCATTCGCCCGTGCTATATTCACCCCGCCTCCGGCAAGAAACAGCGGACGTTCTGCCTTATGAAGCATCTTAATTGCTTTTTTAAGTTGTCCGATATGAACATTTGTATTCGGCTTATACCCCCGAATATTGACTTCTTTTGGATATTCAGGACTCCCCAGCTCTGCCATTACATCCTTGGGAAGGTCAATCAGAACAGGTCCCGGTTTTCCGGTTCGGGCAATATAAAATGCTTCTTTAATAATTCTCCCCAAATCTTCCCTTCTTCTGACAGTTACTCCGTATTTGGTAATACTTCTTGTAATGCCAACAATATCAACTTCCTGAAATGCATCATTTCCAATCAAATGCCTGGCCACCTGTCCCGTAAAACAAACCAGTGGAACGCTGTCATAGTTTGCCGTCGCAAGCCCTGTCACCAGATTCGTTGCTCCAGGACCGCTTGTCACCAGACATACCCCCACTTTTCCCGTCGTTCTTGCATAAGCATCTGCCTCATGTACCAATGCCTGCTCGTGCCTTGGAAGAACAACATCAATTTCATTCTGTTTATATAATTCATCACTGATATCAATGGTGCAGGCACCCGGATAACCGAATACTACTTCCACACCTTCCTCTTTTAAGGCCTTTACCAATAATTTATTTCCTGAAATCTGTCTCATTTACACTGCCTCCTTATATTTTCTATAAAAAAACACCCTAAGCCAAATGCTTAGGGCGAATATTATCCGTGTTACCACCTAATTTCAGAGTGTTTGACTCTGCGCTTTGCCGGTACGTTCTATTCATACCGCTTCTCTGTAACGTGAGAATGACGTTGGAGCCTACTTAGGAATGTAACTTCTCCTGTTCGGTCCACTGCTCAAGGGCTACTTCCATCAATCCATCACGAAGATTCACACCAGCCATCTTCTCTCTTGGCATCTGGAAATGATGTACTCCTCCCTGTCTTAGCATTTTTCTGGCTGCTAAAATTTATATTCATTATAAGGTGTGTTTTTAACTTTGTCAATGTCCATTTCTTGATGTTTTTTAATCTCTCTTTATCAAGAGCGGCATTTTTTCTTTATCAGCCCCAGGATACTGTAAATTCCCAGTGCCGCCATATTGGTCACGACAACACTTGCACCGGCCGGAGCTGCATACACATAAGAAACCGTTATGCCCACAATCAGGCATACAACCGAAATCACTGCAGAATTCAAAATCACTCCACGAAATGTTTTAAACACGCGCATGGAGGTCAATGCAGGAAAGATAATCAAACTTGAAATCAGTAAGGCTCCCATCATTTTCATTCCCAAGACAATTGTCACTGCTGTCAGAACTGCAATCAGAGTGTTATACAAATTTGATTTAACTCCTGTTGCAAGTGCAAATGTCTCATCAAATGTAATTGCAAATATTTTATTATAAAAGAATACATACAGCACCAGTACCAGAAGCGAGAGAATCAAACTTAATTGTACATCCTCACTGCTCATCGCCAGAATACTGCCAAACATATAATTATATACATCAGTATTCATTCCCGTTGTCATCGAAATCACCATGATTCCTATGGCAAGTGCACCTGTTGAAATCAATGCAATGGCTGCATCGCCTTTAATCTTACTGCTGCCACTGATACGCAGAAGCAAAATTGCCGCAGCCACTACCACCGGAAGCGCCACCGCAAGAGAGGCAGCATTCATTGCAGCTGCAACTGCAAGTGCTCCAAATCCCACATGGGAAAGCCCGTCTCCAATCATAGAATAACGTTTCAGCACAAGACTTACGCCAAGCAAAGCCGAACAAAGAGCAACCAGAGAACCTACCAGAAATGCCCGCATCATGAATGGATAAGACATCATTTCCATAAACGTATTAAGCATGCAAACCACCTCCCAGAAATTTCTTTCCTATGGAACTTTGCTGATACTCTTCTGCGGTTCCATAGAACAAAGCCTTTTCCTGAAGATGCAGGATATGACTTGCATACTGTACAGCACTCTCAATATCATGAGAAACCATCACAACCGCTATTCCGGATTTTTGATTAATTTCCTCAATCAGCTGATAAAATTCTGCCGTGACAATCGGGTCCAGACCGGTCACCGGTTCGTCCAAAAGCAAAATCTTCTTTGTTGCACACAATGCTCTTGCAAGCAGCACACGTTGTTTTTGTCCTCCCGATAAATCACGGAAACACTGTCTTCCGATATCCCGAATACCCAGCAAATCCATATTTTCTCTTGCCTTCTTTTTATCCTCTGCGGAATAAAATGGTTTCCATCCCCTGCTGTTCAACCTGCCAGACAAAACCACTTCATAAACACTGGCAGGAAAATCTTTCTGCACGATTGTCTGCTGAGGCAAATACCCGATTTCATTCTGCTTTAATCCATCATCCAGAAGAATCGAACCTTTTGACGGCGTTTTCAATCCAAGCAAACTTTTCACAAGAGTGCTTTTCCCCGAACCATTTTCTCCAACAATACAGAGATAATCTCCGGAATCGATTTGAAATGACAAATCCCTAACAACAACCTGCCCTTCATATGCCACAGAAATTTTATCACATTTTATCAATGCCATCAGTTCAAAGCCTCCTTTAAAGTGTCTACATTCTTTTCCATCATACTCAAATAATTCTGACCTGTCTCGAATTCTTCTACAGTCAAATTGTGACAGCTGTAAAACGTCCTGACCTCTGCATTTGTCGCCTCTGCAATCGCTCTGGCAATATTATCATTGCTCAGCTCCATTTTCAGAACTACCGGAATCTTCTCTTCCTTTACTTTATTAATCAGAAATGCCATTGTAGCAGCACTTGGCTCTGTATCAGAAGCACATCCGGGAAATGCCGCATAATAATCCAGATTATATGCATCTGCAAAATATCGGAACGGGAAGCGGTCTCCAAATAAAAGCAGATTCCTTTCCGAGTTCTCTACGACTTCCCGAAATTCCTGGTCCAACTGATTCAATTTCTCCAGATACTGCTCTGTATTTTCCCGAAACTGCAAAGCATCTTCCGGATTCATTTCACAGAGTATTTCCGAAATCTTATCCACAATCACCATTGCATTTTCCGGAGATGTCCACACATGTTCATCATAAGAGCTTTCTTCATGCGCTTCTTCGTGGATATCTTCATCATGTTCATGAGCGTCTTCCTCCTCATGATGATGTCCCCGTTCTTCCTGCATTCCCTCTACATGTTCCTCTGCTACGGTTTCCACACAGTCTGTCAGTTTCAATATTTTTTTGCCATCCATATCAATGGAATCCAGAATATCTTCCACCCACTCATCATTTTCTCCGCCTACATAAATAAACAAATCGCTTTCCTGTATCGCAATGATATCCTGCGGAGTTGGCTCATAAGAATGTGTCTCCTCTCCCGGCTCTATCAGCATGGAAAGTTCCACTTCATCGCCTGCTATTTCCCGTACGAAATCATACTGAGGAAAAATTGTAGTCACGACTTTTATTTTGTCATCTTTTTGCCCTGCCTGTGTCTGATTGTTATCTTTACTTTTCGCACATCCACCTGCCAGCAGTGACGATAAAATGAGAAGCGCCACTGCCGGGTACAGCCGGATTTTCTTTTTATTTTGTTTGATATTGTATTTTTTCATATTTCCTTTAACTTCTTCCTAATCGGATTTCCGACGCTCATAAGTAGAAAATACATATTCCAGATCAAAACAAGTCTGTTCTTCACTTACCTGCGTCATTTCCCACTCTTCCAGCTCATCCAGATTGGGAAAATACGTATCTGCATGATATGCATGGTCAATTTTTGTAATGTATGCTTTCTGGCAATATGGCAAAAGCTGTCTGTAAATGCTTTCCCCGCCGATGACATAAATATCATCCGAATCATATTTTCCCAGTTCCTCCATTAGTTCCTCCGGAGTATGAACGATGACTGCATCTTTTACCCGATAATCCTTATTTGACGTCAGCACAATATTCGTTCGATTCTTCAATGGCAGACCATTTGGAAAACTTTCCAAAGTCTTTCTGCCCATCACAACTACTTTTCCCGTTGTTGTCTGACGAAAAAATTTCATGTCTGCCGGAATGCTGACAAG
The DNA here is from genome assembly GCA_949290175.1 of uncultured Ruminococcus sp. Classification (GTDB taxonomy): domain Bacteria; phylum Bacillota; class Clostridia; order Lachnospirales; family Lachnospiraceae; genus Mediterraneibacter. The sequence continues at coordinate 11,918 of CASERA010000270.1, read as the reverse complement.
TAATTTATTCTTATATCCAATTGCCCAGTTTTTATCTGCTGCTGCAATTACATTCATCCTTATTACCTCCTCCATATCTGATATTTTCCAGATATCCTACACCGCAATCGGTATATTCTTAATCTGCGGATGTGTTTCGTAATTTTCCAGTTTCACATCATCTACTGTAAATTCATAGAAGTCTTTCACTTCAGGATTTAACCAGAATGTCGGTGCCGGAAGAGGCTCTCTGGAAATCAACTCCTCTATCATCGGGATATGTCTGTCATAAATATGAGCATCTGCGATTACATGCACAAACTCTCCCACTTTCATATCACAAACTTGTGCCAGCATATGCAAAAGTACCGCATACTGGCATACATTCCAGTTATTTGCCGCAAGAATATCCTGAGAACGCTGATTCAGAATTCCATTCAGAGTTAACTTTTCACTTCCTGCTTCTTTGGTCACATTAAATGTCATGCTGTATGCACATGGATAAAGATTCATTTCGTGCAAATCCTGATGTACATAAATATTTGTCATAATTCTGCGGCTGTATGGATTATTCTTTAAATCATAAATCACACGGTCAACCTGATCCATCATACCTTCTTTATACTGATGCTTGACCTGCATCTGATAACCATATGCCTTCCCGATAGAACCTTCCGCATCTGCCCAACTGTCCCAGATATGGCTGTTCAAATCATGGATATTGTTAGATTTCTTCTGCCAAATCCACAGAAGTTCATCCACACAGCTCTTAATACCTGTTCTTCGCAGTGTCAGAGCCGGAAATTCTTTAGAAAGGTCATATCTGTTCACCACACCGAATTTTTTAATGGTATAAGCCGGTGTTCCATCTTCCCATACCGGGCGGACCTTCTCACCTTCTGTGCTGGTTCCATTTTCGATGATGTCCCTGCACATATCTATAAATACTTTATCTGCATAACTCACGTTTTATTACCTCCTGCCTTTTATATTTTCCTATCACGGTTCCGCGATATTATGAAGCACTTTTTCAAGCCCCCTCATCAACGCTGCGATTTCTCTCTTTGTCATTCCTCTTGTAAGCTGCCTGTCCATTTTTTTCCTGTCAGCCTCCATCCTGCGCTGAATATCAAAAGCTTTTTCTGTCAGGTAAATATTCTTTTTTCTTTTGTCATTCGTATTCGGCACACACAGAATAAATCCCTTTTCATCCAGCCGTTTCAATATTCCTGTCACAGTCGGGTTTTTCAGACTCAAATGCTTTTCTACATCCCTCTGACTCACTTCTTCCTTGCTTGTACGAAACAGATACTCCAAAACTGCGCACTGAGAAGACGTAATTCCAATGGATTTCAATCTCTCGTTCAAGTCTTTTTCAAACACATTATTAATCTGTTTTATCGTAAACCCAATCGGCCGGACTCCGTTTTCCATATATGCTCCTTTCCCCGGACTAATATACCCGGATAATACTGCTGATTTCTGAAATGCTGTCCATTTCTTTTAACTCACGAAGCGCATCCTTTAAATGATATTCCTTAACCAGTTCCGTACTGATAACCAGTTCTGCCGCCTTTTCTTCTACATGTTTCTGAACTACACGCTGTATACTGACTTTATGATCGCCAAATACTTTCGCTGTTTGTGCCAATACCCCCGGCTCATTTTTCACCTGAAGTCGCAGGAAAAATTTATTTTTTACATCATCAAAATTCTTCACCGGAATTTCTTTATAACAGGTACAGCTGATTCTTCCGCTGCATCCATATTTCAGATTCCGTGCCACATCAATAATATCTCCCATTACTGCACTGGCTGTCGGCAGTTCTCCTGCCCCTCTTCCATAGAACATTGCGTCGTCTACCGCATCTCCATGTACAAATACTGCATTAAAAGAATCTCTGACAGAAGCCAGGGGATGCTCTTTATTCAAAAGCATCGGATAAACGCCGACCTCAATTCCCTTGTCTGTATTATGTGCTACGCCGAGCATCTTGATCACACAGTCAAACTCTTTTGCATAAGCAATGTCTTCGGAAGTAATCTTTGTAATCCCCTCTATATATACGTCATGAAAACGCACTCTGGAATGGAATGCAATGGAAGACATAATCGCTGCTTTTCTTCCTGCATCCAGCCCCTCTACATCTGCTGTGGGGTCTGCTTCTGCATATCCCAGCTCAGTTGCCTTCGCCAGTGCTTCTTCAAAGCTCATATTTTCTTCAAACATCTTCGTCAGGATATAGTTTGTTGTACCATTGACAATTCCCATGATTTCCGTAATTTCATTGCCTGCAAGACACTGTTTCAAAGGACGGATAATCGGAATTCCGCCTGCCACAGCAGCTTCAAACAGTAAATCACAATTATTTTCCGCAGCCGCGTCCAAAAGCTCCCCGCCGTACTCTGCCAGAAGATCTTTATTTGCAGTCACAACATGTTTTCCTGCATGAAGTGCTTCCAAAATCCTTGTTTTCGCAGGCTCAATGCCGCCCATGACTTCAATAACAATCTGAATTTCATCATCCGCCAGAATTTCTTTCCAATCGTCTGTCAGAAGGCTTTCATCTACTCCCTCTCTTTTTTTATTTATATCACGAACAAGAATTTTACTAATTTCCAGTTCCGCCCCGATTGTATCAACCATTACATCTGCCCGTTTGTGAACTAATTTATACACACCTGTTCCAACAGTTCCAAGTCCTAACAGTGCTGCCTTAATTTTTTTACTTTCCATCTTTACACCTCTGTACTTCTGTATTTTTGATGGCTCATATTATAGCATAAAACTTGTCCTGAAACTAGAGTTAGTTAAGTTCACTTTTGAATCCTATTTTAAATTTAAAAATTTTTTTAAAAAAACTGTTGACATAAATAGAAACGTGTAGTATATTATATATTGTTCCGAGTGAGGAACACATAAAATATGAAATGCGATAGTGGCTCAGCTGGTAGAGTACGACCTTGCCAAGGTCGGGGTCGCGGGTTCGAACCCCGTCTATCGCTCTATTTTCAAAAATCACAAACCTTTAATTTTATTGGGTTTGTGATTTTTTTATACTTTATTTTGTGTTACACTTTTCTATTCGCAGACTTGTAACTTCTCACTCATTCTTTATAACTGCTCTTACACATTCTTCTCCCATCGAAAAAGAAGGATGGCAATTGCCACCCTCCTGATTTTTAGTCTCCCTATACTTGAATGGGAAGTCTACCTATATAAGTTCTTTCATACTATCCAACAAACTGAATGATTCCTGATACAATACCATATGCACTATCCCAATCCTGCTCTTTTGTAAGTCCGGTAATACTGCCGCTAATCACAATCGTTCTATTAGAAGCGAAGCCACTGGCATCAGAATGCATCCCCGGATTTGTATCAAATGCATATGTTCCCCACTCTTTGGAAGGATCATATATACCATTGCCTTTCACTCTGATATTTGAGAATGTTGCATTGACGGAATCTCCATCCTTTCTCCCGGATCCCTCAACTCGCAGATACACCGTCTGATCTGCAAGCTGCGGGTTATTCACACTTCCGACATTAATTCCATTTACATACACATCGCATCTTCCATCATTCTGAACCGTAAGCATCAGATGATATGTCTTATCAAGAGATGCATAACCTGTTCTGCTATACACCTGTCCACCCGAGTCATTTGAATAGACATTTTCAATTAGAAAAGCTGTCCTATCTGTATATGGAGCTTCTCCATATTGGTCATACTGTATTCCAAAACTTACCGCAGAAGTAGGTGTACATGCAAGAATCTTAGCATGATACCCTGTACCGGAACCGGTTAATTTCACATCTGCTTCAATAGTATACTTTGATTCTATATTTGTAATATCAGCCAATCCCCCCCGATTGACATATTCGTAGAATCGCTGCAATATTGTTGCTATCTCTGCCCTTGATGCATTTTTTTGAGGATTAATCCTTCCCCCATCACCCCGAATCATTCCTGTTCCAAGTGCAAAACTAACCCCATCTTTCGCAAAACCACTTACGCTGCCGCCATCCGGATATTCATTCAAATCACCAACATCAGTTGGATATCCTCTTGAAACCGCATATCGATAAAGAATGGTCGCTACCTGTTCCCTGGTGATATTGTCAACCGGCCCAAAATTTCCATCGTCATAGCCTGACATGACACCACTGTCATGTCCCCAGACTGCCGGTATACTATAAAACCATCCATCTGTAACGTCTCCATAAACGCCTTCCACAAAAGATGTACTGTCTTCCCCATTAATCCGATACATAATTGTAACAAACTGCCCTCTTGTCACCTTATCAGCTGGTCCAAAATAGCCATTTTCATACCCCGTCATGATTCCTTGATCTGAAGCCCAGTTCACTTCATCATAAAACCAGTCACCGCTGCTGACATCAGGATAAGATGCTGCCATCGCCACTGAATCTGCTCCCGACAGAATGGTCAGTAAAGCAAGAGCCGCTGCTGCCTTTTTCACTACACTTTTTACTTTCATGTCTTTCCCCTTTTTCTCTTTTTTTCTTGAATTCTCTAGCAATATATTCTGTCCCACCTCTCATTTATTCGTTAAAATATATTACAAAGACAGACCTATGACTTTTGCCAACAGTCTGTCTTTTTTTCTTTACTCTTCTGTCCCTGCTGTCAATTCCAATCCAAGTTCTTCCAGCTGTTTTGCATCTGCCATGCTAGGCGCCTGAGTCATCAGACAGGAAGCATCTTTGATTTTCGGGAATGCGATTACATCACGGATACTATCTTCTTTTGCCATCAGCATCACCAGACGATCCAAACCATATGCAAGTCCTGCGTGTGGCGGAACCCCATATTTGAATGCATCCAGAAGGAAACCAAACTGGTCATAAGCCTGCTCCTTTGTAAAGCCAAGCACTTCGAACATTTTTTCCTGAACATCATTCTGGAAAATACGCACGCTTCCTCCTCCGATTTCATTTCCATTCAATACGATGTCATATGCCTTTGCACGAACTCTGCCAGGCTCGGAATCAATATACTGCAAATCTTCTTCCATCGGCATTGTAAATGGATGATGCATTGCCAGATATCGATTCTGCTCATCACTCCACTCAAGCAGCGGAAATTCTGTTACCCAAAGGAAGTTATATTGGTTCTTGTCCAGCAGTTCCATCTGTTTTGCCAGCTCCAGACGCAGGCTGCCCAATACATCCCAAACCACTTTATTCTTATCTGCCGCAAACAGAAGCAAATCTCCTGGCTCTCCTCCCATTACTGCAATCAAATCCTGCATTTCTTCCTCTGTCATAAATTTTGCAAAAGAAGACTTCACACTTCCATCTTCCTGTAAAGCAATATATGCCAGACCTTTTGCTCCGAAGTCTTTTACAAAATCAACCAGTTTGTCAATCTTCTTTCTAGGCATTGCTCCCTGGCCTTTCGCGTTAATTCCCCGAACACTTCCTCCATTTTCAATTGCAGATTTAAATACAACAAATTCACAGTCTTTCACTGTATCTGTCACATTAACAAGTTCCATTCCAAAACGGGTATCCGGTTTATCCGAACCAAAACGGTCCATCGCTTCCTGCCATGTCATTCTCGGAATCGGAAGCTGTACCTCTACGCCCAGAACTTCTTTAAACACTTTTGCAAGAAATCTTTCATTTACTTCAATCACATCATCTACATCCACGAAAGATAACTCCATATCAATCTGGGTAAATTCCGGCTGTCTGTCAGCACGTAAGTCTTCATCACGGAAACATTTCGCAATCTGAATATATCTGTCACATCCGGAGCACATCAAAAGCTGTTTGTACAGCTGAGGTGACTGTGGAAGTCCGTAGAAGCTTCCCGGATGCACACGACTTGGTACAAGATAATCTCTTGCGCCTTCCGGTGTTGTCTTTCCTAAAATCGGTGTTTCAATTTCTAAGAATCCTTCATTTGCAAAAAACTGACGCGCCAGAGTTGTAACCTGACTTCTCATTCTCATGTTTCTCTGAAGGTCCGGTCTTCTCAAATCCAGGTAGCGATATTTTAAGCGCAGCTCTTCTTTTGTCTTACTATTCTCTTCTACCTGAAACGGAGGTGTCTCAGACTCAGAAAGGATTCTTAACTCTTCTGCCCGTACTTCAATCTCACCTGTGGCCAGATTTTCGTTGACCGCCCCACTTCTTTTTTCCACATTTCCCACAACGGCAACTACAAATTCACTGCGCAGTTTTGCCGCTTTTTCAATCAGTTCTGCTTTCTGTTCTCCCTCAAAGACAATTTGGAGGATTCCGGAACGGTCACGTAAATCTACAAAAACAATTCCGCCTTTATTTCTATTTTTCTGCACCCAGCCCATCACGGTTACTTTTTCACCGATATTTGCTCCGGACAGCTCACCACAGCGGTGAGTTCGTTTTAATCCCTGCATAGATTCTGCCATTTTCTTGTTTCTCCCTTCACCGGAAATATCCGATTTTTCTATTCTTCTTTCTATATCTTGTCGATAGAATCGCAGTAGCATTCTACAATCTCTGCATATCCCTGCTCTGCCAGCTGTTCTTTCTGGAACTTCTTATTTTTCTTCATGTTAACAATCATAACCTGTTTTCCTGCAGCACGCTCTTCCTTTGCACGGTTCAGGATTTTCATCATACCTTCCTGCGGCATCTTCTTCTCAATTAAAAATGCCTTTTTCTCTTTGCTTGTCGGCACTTTGTATCCGCGTTCCAGAAGAAGCATAACAATTCTTTCAAATCCAATGGAAAATCCAACTGCCGGAGTATTCTGTCCCGTAAATTTCCCAATCATCTCATCGTAACGTCCGCCACCACCGACAGAACCACCGAATTCATCCATGGAAATTTCAAAGATTGTCCCTGTATAATAAGACATACCCCTCACCAGAGTCGGGTCAAAACTTATTTTAAATTCTGCTTCTTTTACGCTTTCAACGCTGGTCATAATCATTTCCAGAGAGTCCGCTGCTTCATCCGCAAGAAAGCCTTCCAGTGTTTCCTTGCAGCGGCGTACCCCTTCCACATCATACGTAATCTCCTGAAATAGCTGTAAATACTTTTCAACCGATTCCTTCGCATATCCGCATTCCTCTAATTCTGCTGCTACACCATCCAGTCCAATCTTGTCCATCTTATCCAGAATGATAAATACATTCTCATAATCCTTCTCTTCAAATCCACTGTAAGCTGCCATCGCCTTCAGAATTCTTCTGTCATTGATGCGAATCGTAAAGTTTTTGAAATCCAGCTTTCCAAGAAGTGTTGTTGTTGCCAGAATCAATTCTATTTCAGCCAAATTACCCGGCTCGCCAAGAATGTCAATATCACACTGCATAAACTGACGGAAACGTCCTCTCTGCGGTCTGTCCGCTCTCCATACATTTCCCATCTGAAGGGCTTTAAATGGAGATGGAAGTTCATTTGCGTTATTAGAATAGTATCTGGAAAGAGGAACTGTCAGGTCATAACGAAGACCGCCGTCCACAACATCGGACTCATTCTTCGCTTCTTCAATTTTCAGCTTTTCTCCTCGTTTCAAAATTTTAAAAATCAACTTCTCATTGTCTCCACCCTGTTTGCTGCACAAATTTTCGATGTGCTCTACACATGGTGTTTCAATAGAGGAAAAACCGAAAGCCTTATAAGTTTCTTTAATCAGTCCAATTACATAATCCCGGATTTCCATTTCTGCCGGCATCATATCTTTCATGCCGGTTACCGGTTTCTTTTTCAGTGCCATAACCATTCTCCTTTTCGTTCTATCATTTCGTCAATACGGTTTTCATATTCCGTAATATCTTTTACATTCTCAATCCTAACCAAATTCGTCATCCGTCCATTCTGGAGTTGAATTTTCTCAGGAAGCACAATTTTCGTAGAAGCTCCTGCTCCCGCAGCAAGGATTGTCTGTTTTTCTTCCATAATAAGTATATTGTATATTCCGGCTTTGTCAACCTTTGCATAACCAACATTCTCAAAATTTCCTGCGATATTCTTCTGGCGGTACAGGTAGTATGGAAGCAGTCCCATCCGCTTAGCCGCTTTGGCACTTTCTTCCACCATTTGCTCAATTTCAGAATGCAGGTCAATCTGTCTTTGTTCCTGTCCAAATTTTGCCGCACGTTTGATGGCAAGCGCATGGACCGTCAGGCTGTCTGGTTTAAGTTCTTCAATCTGGTGAAGCGTGTCTCTCATATCCTCCGCTGTTTCTCCGGGCAGTCCTGCAATCAAATCCATATTGATATTGTCAAATCCCAGACTTCTGGCAGCAAGAAAGATGTCCTTCACAGCCTGCACTGTATGCCGTCTTCCCACAGCATCCAGCGTTTTCTGCTGCATAGTCTGTGGATTTACAGAAATCCTTGTTACCGGATATTCCCTCATGACCTGAAGCTTTTCCTTTGTAATACTGTCCGGACGCCCTGCCTCGATTGTAAATTCCTGCAGATACTGATAGGAAAAAGATTCTTTCAGCGTATCCAATAGACATCTTAGCTGTTCCGGCTCTAGCGTCGTCGGAGTTCCGCCTCCAATATAAATAGTATTCAGTTTTTTTCCTTTCGCCGCTTCTCCCAGGGCACGGACTTCTTTACAAAGTGCATCCAGATAACCGTCTACCTTGTCCTTCCATATTTCCAGCGGAGCAGAACTGAACGAACAGTAGGAACAGATGCTCGGACAGAATGGAATTCCAACATACAGACTGAATCCATCTTGATAATCCAGTCGGGAAAGCAGTTCTTTTTCCCGCTTTGCAATCTCCACTCCTAGTTGTGCCTTTTCTTTGCTGACACCGTATTCCTGTTCTAAAAATGCCGTTGTTTCCTCTTCTCCAGCTCCGGATTCCAGCTTCTGCATTGCCAGCTTCGTTGGACGAACTCCAGTGAGCATCCCCCACGCCAGCTGTCTTTTGGTTTTCTCCGACAGATAGTCGTAAACCAGCTTCGTCACATGTTTCTTCCCTTCCTGCCTGTCCTCATATCCTTTGATTTCATCGACAGGAATGGAAAAGCAAGAATCTCCTCCCAAATCTAGTGTGATCAAAGACTCCTGCTCTTCTTCCAAGTGCTGGCGAATCTCTTCATTTGGAAAAAACGCCTTCACTATATGATATAAATTGTACATATATAATGTATCTTTACTACTGATTTGTATCATAACACCTTACTGCTGTTCCTAAACCAGGAACGGATTGTTCTCCTTTTCAAATGCAATCGTCGTTTCTTCCATATGTCCCGGATATACCATCGTGTCTCCTGGAAGCACGAGAAGCTTCTCTTTCACCGAGCTTACCAGTTGACTCATACTTCCCGTTGGAAAGTCTGTTCTTCCTATGGAACCGCAAAACAGCGTATCTCCACTGAATACCACACCCTCTGATGCAATATAATAGCAGCATCCTCCTGCTGTATGCCCTGGTGTGCTCAGCATTTGAATCTGATATCCGGCTATCTCAAGCACCGCATTGTCCTGCAGATATTCGGCATCTGAAAATGTATATTCCATTCCATATGCAATAGACAGGTTTCTGCCCGCATCTGCTAAAACTCCTGCTTCTGCTTCCCCGGCATACACCGGCACGGCAAATTCCCGCAGCAGCGCATCAATTCCCATAATATGATCAAAATGTCCATGTGTCAGAAGAACTGCCTTAACCTGAAGTCCTTCTTTCTTAATATAATGAATCAGTTCTTCTGACTCTGCTGCCGGATCCACAACAAAACATTCCTTTGTCACCTCATTGTGAACTACATAACAGTTGGTACTGACCATCCCAATTATAAACTTCTTAATTCTCATATATTTACCCCGCTGTACGTTCAATATCAATGATTCCTTCCAGACGGCGCATTCTTTCAATCGTCTGGTTCAGCTCCTCTCTTCCATGGACAATAAATCCCACATCCAGAGTTGCTGTTCCTTTCTTATTTGTCCGGATATTCAAAGATTTCACATCAATCTTAGCCTCTGTAAAAATCTTTGTCACGTCCAGCAAAAGCCCCTGCCTGTCATAAGCATACATTTTTAATTCTGCCAGATAACGGCCTGCGTTTTCGCTCTCTGCAGTATCTTCCCACTCTGCATCAATCAGACGCCCACGCTCCGAAGCAGACAAATGCAGCATATTCACACAATCTGTACGGTGAATGGACATTCCTCTCCCCCGGGTCACAAATCCGACAATCTCATCTCCCGGAACAGGATTACAGCATTTTGAAAAACGAACTGCCATATCATCAATTCCCTTCACGACAATACCACTTTTGGATTTTGCAATATGCACTTTCTGGTTGTTCGCTTCAGAAATCTTTTCCAGAATCGACTCATCCGTAATCTCTTTCTTATGGTCTTTTCCGTATTCTTCCACCAGACGGTTCACGACCTGGCCTTCTTTCAGACCGCCGTGTCCAATTGCCGCCAACACAGAATCCCAGTCACGGAATCCATATTTTTTCTGCACAATCTGCTGATACTTCGGCTTCACAATATCTGACTGGGTAATGGCTTTTGATTTACAGTAAGTGGCAATCAGTTCTTTTCCCCGGACGATATTCTCTTCTTTAAATTCATGTTTAAACCACTGATTAATCTTATTTTTCGCCTGTGTACTTTTTACAATATTCAGCCAGTCACGACTGGGTCCCCTGGAATTCTGAGAAGTCAGAATTTCAATTCTGTCTCCGTTCTGAATCTTGTAATCAATATTCACAAGTTTTCCATTAACACGTGCTCCGACCATCTTATTGCCGACTGCACTGTGGATTGCATAAGCAAAATCTATCGGCGTAGAGCCATTTGGAAGATTCTTGACATCTCCATTTGGAGTAAAACAGTACACATCTTCTGCAAACAAATCCAGGTCACCTTTCAGAAGACTCAAAAATTCCCGATTGTCAGACATATCTCTCTGCCATTCCAGAATCTGGCGCAGCCAGCTTAGTTTTTCTTCTTCCTGAGCTTTCATACTCTTTGTGGCATCTCCGCCCTCTTTGTATTTCCAGTGGGCAGCAATACCATATTCCGCTGTTTTATGCATCTCCTCTGTACGAATCTGAATTTCAAACGGCTGTCCTGCCGGTCCCATCAAAGTAGTATGAAGCGACTGATACATATTCGCCTTCGGCATCGCAATATAATCTTTAAAGCGTCCCGGAATCGGTGTATACATCTCATGTATAACTCCCAGTGCCGCATAACAGTCTTTTACAGAATCCACAATAATACGAACCGCAAATAAATCATATACCTGGTCCAGCGTCTTATTCTGGTTTACCATCTTTTTATAAATGCTAAAGAAATGCTTTACTCTTCCGTAAACTTTTGCCTGAATATGAGCATTCTGCATATGTTTAGAAACTTCCGCAACAATCTGCTGCACAAATTCTTCACGCTCTGTCTTACGTTCATTCAAATCTTTCACAAGCTGGTAATAAACATCCGGCTGGTAATATTTCAAGGAAAGGTCATCCAGCTCTGTTTTAATCTTGGAAATACCAAGCCTTTGTGCTATCGGTGCATAGATATCCATCGTCTCCCTGGCTTTTTCCTTCTGCTTTTCAGGAACCATAAATTCCAGCGTTCTCATATTATGAAGACGGTCTGCCAGCTTAATGATGATTACTCGGATGTCTTTTGCCATAGCCAAAAACATTTTCCTTAGATTTTCCGCCTGAACTTCCAGCTTATCTTTAGAATAAGACAATTGTCCCAGCTTCGTGACACCATCAACCAAAAGAGCCACCTCAGTTCCAAACTCTTTTGTAATATCCTCTACCGTTACATCCGTATCTTCCACCGTATCATGAAGCATTCCGGCTACGATAGTCTCTTTATCCATCTCCAAATCAGCCAGAATGATTCCCACCCAGAGCGGATGAATGATATAAGGCTCTCCCGATTTACGTACCTGATTTTTGTGCGCTTCCATCGAAAGCTC
>CASERA010000269.1 GCA_949290175.1 uncultured Ruminococcus sp. | reverse complement strand
TGTACTGCCGGGAGCAGTAGATCCGTCTTTTACTGCAAGCGGAACATTTGTAATCCGTTCTATGCTGGGTGGTTTGGACAGTTTCCCGCTGCTGGCGGTTCCAATGTTCGTTTTGTCTGGAATTTTGATGGCGAGAGGCGGGATTTCCAGAAAATTATTTGATATTTTTGCCTTTTTTATGGGAAAAAGAACAGCTGGAATGCCCTGTGCTGTTATTGTCACCTGTTTATTTTATGGTGCGATTTCCGGTTCTGCTCCCGCAACCGTTGCAGCGGTTGGAAGTATGACGATACCGATTTTGATTGAAATGGGCTATGATAAAACATTCTCAACTGCACTGGTTGCAGTAGCCGGAGGACTGGGGGTTATTATACCTCCAAGTATTCCGTTTATCATGTTTGGAATGGCATCGGGTGCATCGGTCAGTGATTTGTTTCTGGCTGGAATTATACCGGGAATTTTAATCGGCGTATTGCTTATGATTTATGCATTTTTTTATTGTAAGAAAAACGGTGAAGATGAAGAAAAAAAGCAGGAAATGGTTGGACAACTGCATGAAAAAGGTTTTGTAAAGGTTCTCAAAGAGAGTACGTTTGCCCTGCTTAGTCCGGTGATTATACTGGGATGCATTTACAGCGGAATTGCATCTCCTACGGAAGCTGCAGTAATTTCTGTGTTTTATGCATTGTTTATTAGTCTGTTTGTTTATAAAACGATTAAAATCAGGGATATCTGGAGTATTCTTGTAGAATCCATACGCACATATGCACCAATTCTTTTTATACTGGCTGCGTCGATAGCGTTTTCAAGAGTTCTGACACTGATGCAAGTTCCGCAGTTGATTAGTGGCTGGATTTTAACACATTTTACAAATCCGATTATTCTGCTGCTTGTAATTAATGGGTTCTCGCTGATTGTAGGAATGGTAATGGATACGACACCTGCGATTTTGATTCTGACACCAATTCTGCTTCCAATTGTGGAGGCAATCGGAGTGGATCCTATACATTTCGGTGTGATTATGGTTGTGAATCTGGCAATTGGATTTGTTACTCCGCCAATCGGAGTGAATCTGTTTGTAGCAGGTTCTCTGACTAATATCCCGATGATGGAGATTGCGAGAAAAGCGGTGCCTATGATTGTTTATTTTCTGGCAGCATTGCTGGTAATTACATTTGTTCCGGCAATTAGTCTGGTATTGCTGCGATAGTGGGGTGGAACATGAAGAAGAGAAAATGGATGACTTTGTTGGCGGTAATAATTGCGACAGGAGCTTTGACCTCATGTGCAAAAAGTGAAGACGGAGAGCAGAGATATGCGTATCCTCTGGGTACCGCAAGCCCCGAAGATACGGTGACACAGATTTACGCAGAAAAATTTGCGGAGGAAGTGGACCGGCTCAGTGACGGGCGGATTAAGATTATGGTATATCCAAACAGTGTATTGGGCGGAGATAGAGAATTGCTGGAAAGCTGTTATGACGGAGATATTCCTTTTGTAGTGCAGAATACCGCATCTCAGGTGAATTTTATTGATGATACTGCAGTTTTTGATTTACCATGCGTATTTGATAATCTGCAGGCGATGAGAAATACAGTGGATCAGCCGGAGTTTTTGGAACTGATGCAGACTTCTTATCGAGAAGGCGGATTTGAGCTGCTGGGATATGCGGATCAGGGGTTTCGGGTTATGTCCAGTAATAAAAGTGTGACGGAATTTTCTGATTTTAAAGGTCAGAAAATCAGGACGATGGAGGACCCCTATCAGCTGCGTTTCTGGAAACAGCTGCAAGCAAATCCGACACCAATGAACTTCAGTGAAGTCTATATTGGTCTTCAACAGAATACGATTGATGCTCAGGAAAACCCGTATGAGGTCATTGTGTCCAATCGCTTATATGAACAGCAGGACTATATAATAGAAACAAACCATGTGCCACATTTGATTTCTTTGATTGTCAGTGAAAAGTTTTATCAGGAACTGCCGAAAGAAGATCAGGAGATTCTGATTGAAGCACAGGAAATTGCAAAAGTATACGCAAGAGAACAGTCTGATGCAAGAATTTCTGAAAAAATACAGGTTATAAAAGACAGTGGAACTGAAATTATAACGCCTGATAAAGCATTATACCGGCAGATGATAGAGGCATCAGAACCAGTATACGAAGAGATTGAGAAAGTAGTCAGCCCGGAAGTGTTCGAGGCATATACTGGAAATGTAATGAGTGAAAAATAGAAGAAAGCCGCAGAGTAACTGATGTTGAGTTATTCTGCGGTTTTGATATATAGAAAAGTACAAAAAAGAATGATTTTTCAAATTAATAATGATAGAATAATTGCAAAACTCATTAAGATATGGAAAGAAGTGGGAGGCACATACAGCATGAGGTTGGAACAGCAGATACAATTTATTGTGGAAGTAGATAAGGTGAAAAATATTTTCAGACAGACGTATCTGTCAGATGGAAGACGAAAAGAAAATGATGCGGAACATTCCTGGCATCTGGCGCTGATGGCAGTGATTCTGAAAGAATATGTGGAAGAGGACGTGGATTTGACAAAAGTTATGATTATGGTATTGATTCATGATTTAGTTGAAATTGATGCAGGGGATACCTATGCATATGATGAAAAGGGGGCGGTAGATAAAAGGGAACGAGAAGAAAAAGGAGCGGAGCGTGTATTTGGACTGCTTCCGGAAGACCAGGGCTCTTACTTTAAGGCATTATGGGAGGAATTTGAAGAGTATAAGACGCCGGAAGCAAAATTTGCTCATCTGTTGGATAATTTTCAGCCCCTTCTACTAAACGATGCTTCATCTGGAAAGAGTTGGGTTGAGCATGGAGTGCATAAAAGTCAGGTTTATAAAAGGAATGAGAGAATTCCTAAGACTTCTCAGATGATCTGGGAAGAAATGCAAAAGATTGTGCAGAAACACATAAAAGAGGGGCATTTGAAAGCAGATTAGAATTGTAGATTCTTATTAATTATATGAAAGGTGGGAACAGAGGAGTGTATGAGAAAAAGATAGGTGAACTTCAAAGAATCATTGATGATAGTAAAAGGATTGTATTCTTTGGTGGGGCAGGAGTATCTACGGAAAGTAATATTCCGGATTTTAGAAGTGCAGATGGAATTTATCATCAGGAATATAAGTATTCCCCGGAAGAGGTTGTAAGTCATAGTTTTTTTATGAAGTATCCCGAAACGTTTTATGAATTCTATAAAGAGAAAATGATGATTTTGGATGCAAAGCCGAATGCGGCACACATGAAGTTGGAAGAACTGGAGAGGGCAGGAAAATTAAAAGCGGTCATTACTCAGAATATTGACGGATTGCATCAGGCGGCAGGAAGTAAAGAGGTCTATGAACTTCATGGAAGTATTCATAGAAATTATTGTATGAAGTGCGATAGATTCTATGATGCAGACTATGTGAAATCTTCAGAGGGTATACCAAAATGTGAATGTGGAGGGATTGTAAAACCAGATGTAGTTTTGTATGAAGAATCTTTAGATGCCGCAACGATACAGAAATCGATTCAGGCAATTGAAGAAGCTGATACTCTGATTATCGGAGGAACTTCTCTGGTTGTATATCCCGCAGCCGGATTTATCGATTATTTTAAAGGAAAGCATCTGGTTGTGATTAACAAATCAGAGACGGCAAAAGCAGTCAGAGCCGAATTGAGTATATCAGCCCCTATCGGTCAGGTTCTGAAACAGATTGAAGTGAAAATATAGAAAGTTAAAAGGAGCAGAATTAAATCTGCTCCCACCTGCCGGAAGCACCACATGGGAGTACCAGACCGGTATTTTTTACAGGAAGTCCAATTTCCTGAGAATCTACTTTACCATTCCATGCCTTCAGTTCTGTGGCAATCATATAAGTCAGAACTGCAGGAGCAAGTCCGGTGGTGTAAGAATTAATCAGGAAGAACAAAGCGTCTTTAGACAGAATCTGTGTACAAAGTTTAATCAGAGGGTGAATCATGTCTTCAATCTTCCAGATTTCGCCTTTTGGGCCTCTTCCATAAGATGGAGGATCCATAATAATGGCATCATAAGTATTGCCGCGGCGGATTTCACGTTCTACAAATTTTACACAGTCATCTACAAGCCAGCGAATCGGTGCATCTTTCAGGCCTGAAGATGCAGCGTTTTCCTTTGCCCATGTGACCATACCTTTAGAGGCATCCACATGAGTAACCTGTGCGCCTGCAGCAGCAGCGGCAAGGGTTGCACCGCCTGTATAAGCAAACAGATTCAAGACTTTTACAGGGCGTCCGGCATTTCGGATTTTTTCGGAAAACCAGTCCCAGTTTGTAGCTTGCTCAGGAAATAGACCAGTGTGTTTGAAGTTAAATGGTTTCAAGTTGAAGGTTAGAGAGCCATAGTGAATCTGCCATTGTTCAGGCAAATTGAAAAATTCCCATTCACCGCCTCCCTTTTTGCTGCGGTGATAATGCCCATTGCGCGTTTTCCATCCGCGGTCATTTTTCGGAGTATCCCAGATAACTTGGGGATCGGGACGGACAAGGATATAATCTCCCCAGCGTTCCAGTTTTTCTCCGTTTGAACAGTCTAAGACTTCATAGTCTTTCCAGTTGTTAGCTATCCACATATCTTGATTCCTTTCTTTCATTAACAACTACAGGTGTCTGACAGGAAGATGTTCAAAACACCGCAGGTCAGAATTAGAATTATCATCTCATAAAAAAAGAAAATTTTCAACTGCATATTTACAAAACAAAAAGCACGGCTGATGCCGTGCTTTTTGTTTTTGGTATGTCATTGAGAGGTTTTCCTCGTTGCTTTGCAGTTTGTGCTATATACAAATCTGGGGAATGTCCTACAATGAGGATGTATATATAAATTGAAGTTCACCGTCGCAAGACTGTTCTTGGGGGAAACAATCGGCGACAGCATAACTGCAACAGCAACCAATATAATGGTTGGACTCATTCTCATCCGTGTAAACCTATGGGATAAGAACGATTAACTTATGGATGAAACCTGTAAAAAGCGCTTCCATATTTTTGGAATCGCTTTAAGTAGTCATCTATAAGTCGCTACCAATATAGCACGATGAAAATTCTATGTCAAGAAATCAAGGCGAAAAAAAATGAATTTTACGATTTGACAAGAAATTGTGAAAAATTAACGAAAATTTGTTGCAAATTTTATATATAATGCCTTATAATATGCTAGGCTTATTCAAAGGCATATTGAATGAGGAAAATAATTTCTTCTATTTAAATGCGTTAAATGTGCAAAGTTTTTATATGTATATCAGGAAAAATATATTTATATAAGGAAAAAAGTGATTGTACGAAAAAAAATGCAAAAAATAGAAAAAACTACTTGAAAAAATAGGTGGAGTCCGATATACTAAGAGAGCTGTGGCATGATAGCGTTGAAGCGTGAGGTTGCTGCTAAGTGAAAAATCACAATAGCAGGTTTTCCGTGGAGCGAATGTCAAGTTAGGAAACTGGCGACAAGTCACTGTACGAATCACAACTGATTACTGCTTACCGATTGGTAAAAGTATGAAACAACGTGTGAGTTTCTCACGACACACACGGGAGAGTGTACAGTCACCGCTTGTCGTACTGATGTGAAAAGTACGAAAAGGAGGCGACTTTTTTTATGGCAAGTCAAGTAATGAGAATCACATTGAAAGCATATGATCACCAGTTGGTTGATGCATCTGCTAAAAAAATCATCGAAACTGTAAAAAAGAACGGATCACAGGTAAGTGGACCAGTACCACTTCCAACTAAGAAGGAAGTTGTAACAATCTTAAGAGCGGTTCACAAATACAAAGATTCCAGAGAGCAGTTTGAGCAGAGAACTCATAAGAGACTCATCGATATCATTACACCAACACAGAAGACTGTGGATGCGCTTTCCAGACTGGAAATGCCAGCAGGTGTTTATATTGATATCAAAATGAAAAATAAGTAAGACACCATAACAAAATGACAGTAACAATCCTATAATTTAGGATGAGCGCGAAAGCGTTCCGCTGTAAATCACAGGAGGTAATTATAATGAAGAAAGCTATTTTAGCTACAAAAGTCGGAATGACTCAGATCTTCAACGAAGAGACTGGAGTACTGATTCCGGTAACTGTATTACAGGCTGGTCCTTGTGTAGTAACACAGGTTAAAACAGTTGAAAATGACGGTTACAGTGCAGTTCAGGTCGGATTTGTTGACAAGAAAGAAAAGATTGTCACAAAAGACAAGAGCGGTAAAAAAGAAATTGCACACAGAAATGGTGTGACAAGAGCAGAAAAAGGACACTTTGACAAAGCAGGTGTTTCTGGAAAGAGATATGTAAAAGAATTCAGATTTGACAATGCTGAAGAATATACATTAGCTCAGGAAATCAAAGCTGATATCTTCGAAGCAGGAGATAAAGTAGATGCAACAGCAATCTCTAAAGGTAAAGGTTTCCAGGGAGCAATCAAGCGTCACAATCAGAGCAGAGGACCTATGACTCATGGTTCTAAGTTCCATCGTCACGCTGGTTCTAACGGTGCGGCATCTGATCCGAGTAAAGTATTCAAAGGTAAGAAGATGCCAGGTCAGATGGGCGGCAAGAAAATTACAGTTCAGAACCTGGAAGTTGTAAGAGTAGATGCAGAAAACAATCTGCTGTTAGTAAAAGGTTCCGTTCCAGGACCAAAGAAATCTCTTATCACAATCAAGGAAACTGTAAAGGCTAACTAGTCTGACAGACAGAAAGGAGGAACACACAGATGGCAAACGTATCTGTTTATAATATCGAAGGTAAAGAAGTTGGTACAATCGATCTGAACGATGCTGTATTCGGTGTAGAAATTAACGAACACCTGGTACACATGGCAGTAGTAAGCCAGCTTGCAAACAAACGTCAGGGAACACAGAAAGCAAAAACACGTTCTGAAGTTTCCGGTGGCGGAAGAAAACCATGGAGACAAAAAGGAACAGGTCATGCAAGACAGGGTTCAACAAGATCTCCGCAGTGGACAGGCGGTGGAGTTGTATTTGCTCCAACACCAAGAGACTACTCTATCAAATTAAATAAGAAGGAAAAGAGAGCAGCTCTGAAATCCGCTCTTTCTTCAAGAGTAGCAGAGAACAAATTCATCGTAATCGACGAGATGAACTTCGGTGAAATTAAAACAAAGAATTTCCAGGCAATGCTGAACAACCTGAATGTAAACAAGGCACTGGTTGTACTGGAAGATGGAAATGTAAACGCAGAACTTTCTGCAAGAAACATTGCAAATGTAAAAACAGCTAAAACAAATACAATCAACGTATTTGACATTTTGAAATACAACACAGTAATCGCTACGAAAGCTGCTGTTGCAACTATCGAGGAGGTGTACGCATAATGGCAAACATTCAGTATTATGATGTAATCCTTAAACCGGTAATTACTGAGAAAAGCATGGAGCTGATGGCTGACAAGAAATACACTTTCTTAGTTCACACAGAAGCTACAAAATCACAGGTAAAAGAAGCTGTTGAAAAAATGTTCGCAGGAACAAAAGTAAAGAGCGTCAACACAATGAATCTTGATGGAAAAACAAAAAGACGTGGAATGACATTCGGAAAAACAGCTAAAACAAAGAAAGCAATTGTACAGCTGACAGAAGAGAGTGCAGACATTGAGATTTTTGAAGGTCTGTAAAAAGAGACACCACAGCCGCTAGTCGGATTGGGTGCAGTTTTGCACTAGGCTTGGGAATATCCCGCTAAGTGCTCAATCTAAACGGTGCAATTCCGTGAAACTAATAATTAGGAAAACGAAAGGAGAGACAGTAATGGGAATTAAAACATATAACCCATATACACCTTCCAGAAGACAGATGACTGGTTCTGATTTCTCTGAAATTACAAAAACAACTCCTGAG
>CASERA010000268.1 GCA_949290175.1 uncultured Ruminococcus sp. | reverse complement strand
TTGAAGAATGGGAGAGTGCGCATGAACACCTTTCGGAAACAGATACAGAATACTATCATATTCTGGCTGCAAGAAACACGGACGGACTTTTCCTTTTCAAAGATAATATTATGCTTTGTACTTTATCCGACGCAATCATGATGTCACCGGATTACGAGCGACCGATGTCTCTTGTTTTCCATTACGAGGGAGATGCATCTGGACTGAAAGAAAGGAAAAAATACCATTCTGTCTATGAATGCCTAACACAATTTATACGACCGTATACACAAAAGCATTCTACAACAGATGAAAATGACTATGAGATTTTAGTTATGACTACGGAAGAATTTCAGAATATCTGTGATTCTCTACGTGATGGTGATTATATTATCATAATAAAGGAGGAATTCTAATGGGACCAGAATTTTATCAGACAGGACTTGGACGAAAATTTTATGAAGTTGATGTTCCTGAATTAGTCAAACAAATGGCCCGTATTGCCGCCGCATTGGAAGAGCAAAATCGGCTTCAAAAAGAACAGCTAAAGCAGGCAGCAGAAAAAATTGCCGAAAACTAATAAAAAAAATAAGTCGGAGTTGATTTATAACTCTGGCTTATTTTTTATTTCTATACATCTAATCATTTCACTCTACTTCTTTATTTTCCACTATTCCAACACTGTTTGTTGTGCAATAATATTCTTGAATCAAATGTTATAATATGGTATACTACACACATAATCAACCAGATTGATTATATTTCTGGGCAGGAAAGGATGATTAATGGCACAGGAAAAAGAATACCATGGGTATAGATTTACCGATGACGGAAAAATATACCGCCCAAACGGAAAAAGAGTGACACCATACAAAGGGACAGTAAAAATAGTGATTGACGGAAAAAGAAGAACATTAAAGATTGCAAGACTAATATACGAAGCATTTAATGGCGAAAAACTTCCTAATGGATGTATTATTCGTTTATCACAAGGAGATGAGAACTGTCCATGTCTTGATAACATTGAAATTTTAGACCGAAAAGAATATTATCAGAAACATCCCGAATGGATGACACAAAAAAGTATTCCAGCGGATACCGTAGAAAAAATTAGAAAAGAGTATAATTACGAGGAGCGAAAAAAGCATGGATTTAGAGGAGAATATAAAGCTCCATCTTATAATGATTTAGCCGCAAAATACAAATGTTCTAAGTCTACAATTTACAAAATAGTAAAAGGTTCATATTAAACGCTGGATAGAAAGGATTTTGCAGAAAAGTCTGTGTTATTAAATACAGACTTTTTCTGTATAAGATTATTATGAGAAAAAGAGGAATAATACTTATGGCAGCCCTTCTGATATTTATTGAAGGTTGTGGATTTGAAGGAAAACAAATATTCGTAGAAGAAGGGGCGGAATATGAACTTACCCCTCTGAACGACAGCGAACTTGTTAATGATAAATACTACATAAAAAATGGCTCAAAATTTTATGAGGCCTATATGCCTAATGGAACAGTTTCTTCCATGGCATCACAGGTAGACAGTAAACGCTTGTTTTGGCTTGACGTTGATGAATCTCTTATTCCTACTTATTATAAAGGAGAACTGATTGCCTACCCATCGGAGAATCTTTCCCTTGATAGAATATCCGTGGAGCGTTTTTCTGATGTCGGTTATTCTATCGGACTTTATGGCGGAACTGTAGATGACGAAGGCTATCTTTGCTATAAATTGAAAGAAAACAGTATTGGTGTTAGTAATGCATACTCTGTTTTATCACAATCCAAATCGGATCAGATTAGAATTACAACCATTAATGATAACCCTGTAAACACTGATTCCATAAATAGTGGTGGCATTATTACAGGACTTTCTCAGAATGAAGAATATACTATAGGATATTATGCCGGCACTTATTATTCGACAGCCACAGTCAAAGCAGATGAACATTATCTGCAATCATATGAAATAATAAACATTGATAAAGCAGAAACGACCAAAAATGGGTACTTGTCTATCTCACTCCCTGATGATGCAAAATCCGGATATTATTTGATTAACGGATATGGTCTTTTCAAATATTATGATTATAA
>CASERA010000267.1 GCA_949290175.1 uncultured Ruminococcus sp. | reverse complement strand
AATACTTCTCTGTTGCTTCAGGCGGCGGTACAGGACGTACGCTTCACCCGGACAACATGGCAGCAGGCCCGGCTTCTTACGGTATGACAGATACATTAGGACGTATGCACTCTGATGCACAGTTTGCAGGTTCTTCTTCTGTACCGGCTCATGTAGAAATGATGGGATTGATTGGTGCAGGAAACAACCCAATGGTTGGAATGACTGTGGCAGTAGCAGTAGCGATCGAGGAAGCTGCTAAAGAAGGTAAATTCTAAGGAATAGCGGAAACACAGTGTTTGCCGTAGTGGTGAAACATAATATTAGATTTTACACTACATTTTTATACAGGTGGGGTGTTTTTAATCCCCACTTGTATTTATTTCATTTTCTCTGATATTACAGAATTTATAATGGGTGATTGTCAGTGTAGTATACGTAATAGGAATATAAGATATTTTGAAATAATAATAAAATAGAGATATGAATAGTAGCATGAGATGCATTTTAAGAAGTTAAAAATAAAGGTTGTATTTTATTATATAAAGTGCTATCATTTAATCAGATAATAAAATAGAGATATTCCTTTGAAAGTATAGAGAAATTAAAGGGAAGGAGGCATGATAGAAAAAGGGGTGGCTGGTGAAAAAGAAAAGGAGGAGAGGATAATGGAAGTATATGAATTAAAGTATAAAGTATTTTTATTGCAGCCAATTCCGCAAGAGGAAGCACTTATACGAGTTTCTTCCTGTATTGACCACATCTTAATACAAGAAGAAAAATGGAAATATTTTCATTCAGAAAATATTTTTAAGGGGTACACGTTTTGTGCCCCGTTTCCTCTGGCAAAAGGGGGATACTATACACCGCATTCCGTATATCAAATTTTGATACGAACGGTGAATGCAGAATTGGGGCAGTATTTGGCAGATAGGCTTCCCAAATACGAAGATGCATATATGAAAGGTTTAATTTGTGATGTGAGATGCATATGTCAAAGACATATTTCTTCTTTATATAGCATCACACCGGTTATTGTAAAAGGAGAAAATAACAACTACTGGAGAGACACGATGAAGTTCGAGCAGTTTGAAGAACAGATTCGAATCAATCTAATTAAGAAATACAAAGCGTTATTTCAAGAGGAACTGGGAGAAGACTTTTTGTTAAATTCTTTTATTGAATTGAAGAATCGTGTTCCGATTAAAAATCAATATAAAAATGTACATTTGTTAGGAGATAAGATTCAGATGCAGGTATCAGAACACCCAACAGCGCAGATGTTGGCGTATTTGGCGCTGGGAAGTGGAATTGGGACCATGAATCAAAGGGGATACGGCTTTGTGAACGCAAAGTTTTAGGGAAACTTACTAAAATGAAATGATAGTGAAATATATAAGATGAACAAAAGGAGGTGAAGTTTATGATTTGGGAATGCATGGAGGTTTTTCAAAGAGAATTGGAAAGAACAAAGGGTGAATTGATTTTAGATAATTATCTTCCCAAAGATGGAACGTACTTGATGGTTGAAATGTCAGAGAGTGAATGGAAGCAGAAAGAACCGGTCATTATTCAGTATGATAAAAGAAATGATAAAATCTTGGGGCAGATGAATCAGTATTATAAAGATGTTTGTTTTCTGGATTATTGTAGTAAATTAATTGATATGAATAAGCCGATGGATGCAAAGAAGATTATACATTCTAATAATTACCTGAGTTTTTTTGTGAAAAAGGAAAATTTATTTAACGGAAAACTGACGGCGGAAATCATAGATGGATATTATAAAATACTCGCGGATCCTTATTTGAAATACAAAACGGGGAAAGTAAAAGAACTTTATGCAGAAACCGAGAGTCTTTGCGGCAAAGTAGATATGGAGCTGTTAGAGCGAATACATAGTTGGATTCGAAAAAATGTTTTTCAGATATTGGAAGAGACGAAAGAAAAAGAT
Organism: uncultured Ruminococcus sp.; assembly: GCA_949290175.1. Lineage (GTDB taxonomy): Bacteria > Bacillota > Clostridia > Lachnospirales > Lachnospiraceae > Mediterraneibacter. Next base: position 4,215 of record CASERA010000267.1, on the reverse strand, counting down.
TATTTGAAAATCTTCTTTATTTTTCCGGATAAAGAAAAAACAGAGAAAATCTATCAGCAGGAAGGGAATAGATACCTGCTCCCTAATATTTATAACAATAACAAATATAATGAAAAAATAGGAAATGAAATTTATGGTTTACCGAATAATAATCTCCAGTTAAATGATAAAAAGCCATATCTTCCAAATCATTCGAGGCGAAAAAAAGTACCATTTTTATTAAATCGGGAAGATGTTTTAATACAGGCAAAGTTCTATGATTATCTGGAAGGACATGCTGCTAAAGGAAGATATAACATTTATTTTGATATGGAAGAAAAGCAAATTTATGCACTGAAAAATGGAGAACATCCTCCTTCTGGAATTTCAGGATACTATCTGCGGCTGAAAAAAGGAAAAGAAGTAGAAATTCATAGTGCGGATACAGTAGTTTATTATAATGCGAATATGAAGCCGGAGTTTTATTACAGACAATTTATTCATACAGAAAAAAGTGATTTATATGGTGTTATAAATAAAAAGGCTGTTTTAGAAAGTTTAATAGATGAGGTTTTCTTTAGCAAGAGCCTGATTAATAATTATTTTACAAAAATTGAAGAGCTTAATATCACAGACAGAATCATTCTTCAACAGGTAGTTGCAGTAAGAGAACGTTTGTTTTCATGGTTTCATAAAGATACCGATTTGGATGTGAAAGCGATGCTGCATCGATGTGGATGGACACTGATTTTAAATTCTGTCAGGAAAGGATATTGGAATAAGTCAAGAGACCAGATAAATTTAATCTGGTCATTGGAAGATTATTTTAATCAGGAACAGGGGAGGACTGAGGATATGCGTGAATATGAAGAACAATTATTTAAACACATCGAAAGTGAGGATTGGGATTTTACAGATAATAAAGAATTTTATTTTGCAGTGGGGCAGTTAATTGCTTATTACAATTCTAAAAGCAAGGCATATAAAAAGAATCTGTCTGCTGTGAATGCATTTTTGGATGCAAAAAATATTCAGACAATCAAAACAAAATTAATGGTGATGTTTAGAAAATACAGCTATGATATTCTGGTATCAGACAGACGGGCAAAATCATTGATTACACATGTAATGGGATATACGCCAACAGGAACGGTTGATAAGGAGATGATTGTGACTGGGATTACGGCAAATAGTTTGATTTACAGAAAGAAAGAGGAGGAAAAATAGAATGGACAGAAGAGTGTATGGAGTGCTGGGGATTTCATCGATTATGTCAAACTGGAATGCAGATTTTTCGGGCTTTCCGAAAACTACAAGTGATGGAACTGTTTTTGGGAGTGATAAGGCGTTTAAGTATCCAATGAAGAAAATGTGGAATGATCAGGGAGAAAAAGTGGTTTATATAAAGTCTATGAAATTCTCAACTGGAAAAAAAGGGGAAGTGGCACTGGTTCCTAAAACATTGAAAGAACGATACGAGCAGATTTTTGGGGTAGAAAATTTAAAAGATTGTAAAGATGTAAAAGAAGTTTTAAGGAATCTTTTCAGTGCGGTGGATGTGAAGAATTTTGGAGCGACATTTGCGGAAGAAGGAAATAACATTTCTATTACTGGTGCGGTTCAGTTTGGGCAGGGGTTCAATAAGTATGAGGCAACAGAAGCACAAGAGCAGTCTATATTATCACCTTTTAGAGATGGAAAAGATACTGTGAAAAACGAAAATGGAGAAGAAGCAAAAAATTCTACTCTTGGAACAAAAATTGTGAGCGATGAAGCGCATTATTTTTATCCATTTACCGTTAATCCGCTGGCATATAAAGAATTTATAGAATTAGGTGTTACAGAAGGCTATACGGAGGAAGACTATAAACAATTCAAAAAAACATCTCTTGTGGCAGCAACATCTTTTGCAACTAATGCAAAAGCCGGATGTGAGAATGAGTTTGGAATGTTTGTAGAAACGGAAAAAGACTGTTATTTGCCATTGCTTTCAGAATACATATCATTTACAAAAGATGGTCTGGAGGAAGATGGAAAGTTGAAGAATGTAATTGATATTTCTTGCGCAGAAATTTTAAAAGAGAATGCAGATAGAATAAAAAATATTGAAATTTATTATAATCCATATACAACAAGTATTCAGTTTACTGGAATGGAAGAAGTAAAGTATTATAACATTCTCACACAGAAAGAGGTCTAGTATGGAGACTTTGAAGTTTACTTTAAAGGGAAAGGATGCCTTTTTTAAAATGCCGGAAGTAAACAGCTATTATTATTTTACATATGGAAATATTCATAAAGTAGCTCTGCTTGGAATGTTTGGAGCAATATTGGGATATAAAGGATATGCTCAGCTTACAGAGAGTGATAGATTTCCAGAGTTTTATGAAAGGTTGAAAAAAATCCATGTAGCGATAATTCCGAAAGAAGAGTCAAAGGGGCATTTTCAGAAAAAAATACAATATTTCAATAACTCTGTTGGATATGCATCTCAAGAAATGGGCGGTAATCTGATTGTGAAACAGCAGTGGCTGGAGGAGCCAGAATGGGAAATTTATGTGCAGTTGGATAGTGATGAGGCAGAAAAGATAGCGGAATCAATCTTGAATCATCGAGCAGTATATCTTCCGTATCTTGGTTCAAATGATCATCCTGCAATACTGGAAAAAGCAGAACGTTTGGAAATGCAAGAGAATAAGGAAGAGGAACTGGAGAGAATTCATAGTTTATTTCCAGAAAAGGAAGTTGAGTTGGATGAAGCGGATGAGATGATTCCATATAAATATACAGAATATCTTCCAGTGGGGTTAAGAGACGAGCTTCATACTTATCAAATGGAAAAAATGGTGTTTACGAATTTACCTGTTCTTTCACATGAAATCGAAGTTTATATGGTGAACCATAAAAATATTGTATTTATATAATTGATTGGAAAGGGACCGGAAACGGTCTCTTTGCTGTATAAGGAGAGACTTTTATGTATATGGATAAAATAATTGATTTTAAATTCCCTTTATATGCACACAAGCATGAAATAAAAAGATTTGAAGATGATAAAGAGCTATTACAACAGCATATAGCTCTTTGTAGAAAATATTATGATATTCTGATGAATAGAAGGCAGTTAAAAAAGAAGTTTTCCAGGTTATATCAGGAAATGGGAATAGAGGAAAAAGCGGCATTGGATTTTTTGTTTGACGCCCTGGAAGGAGTTCTTGAATTACATGATGCAGGAAAAATAAATCCATTATTTCAGAAAGTAAAAATGAAAAATGATTTAGGAATTCAAAGTGTAGACGGAATCAGAGGTACAAATCACTCATTTTTCTCATCATTGATATATCTGGATTATTTTTGTTTTCAGTTAAGTCAGACAAATTTGGGAAGAGATTTGAAGAAAAAAATAAAGATGATTTTATTTATGAATGCATATCTTATTTCCAGACATCATGGGGATTTAACAGCGTTAGAAGAGTATATAATGGAATATGAAGAAGGTGGTCAGGCAGAGATTTTAATGAGAACTCTGAAAAAACACTCATTGTGTTTGTATAAGGGACCATTTTATTTTATGGGAAGTGGAGAGTCAGGAGAGCCTTCAGAGAAAATCGACATTAGAATTGCAGCAGGGTACTACAAAAAAGGGAGAAAGGGATTTGAAAGAAAAGAGAATATTGTTTTAAATATATATTTGAGACTTTTATATTCAGTTTTGACAACCGCAGATTATTATGCAACATCTGAATATGAAAATGGGGTGGATATGGAGCCAGTTGTATGTACAGAGCAAACAAGTGACTTTCGAGAAGCATATGAAAAAACAGAACTTCTTAAGAATATACGTCATTATGAGCAGGTAAGTTATGGGAAAACTATAATACAGTCTGATGAGGCGGAAATTAATGTAATGCGGACAGAAATGTTTTTGGATGCAGAGAAGACGTGGTGCCTAAATCGTGATGCAAATATGTTCTTTCTTGAGGCACCTACAGGAAGCGGAAAAAGTAATTGTGCAATGAATTTGAGTTTTCAAATGCTGGAAGAAAATTGGGGAAAAATATGGTATGTGTATCCGTTTAATACATTGGTAGAACAGAATTATACGTCATTGGAAAAAATATTTGGGATGAATCAAGAACTATTTTCTAAAATTACGGTTATAAATTCAGTAACACCAATGAAAAAAGAAGAGGGGATACAAGAAGATGAGGAAAGTTGTTATCAGAAAACACTTTT
>CASERA010000266.1 GCA_949290175.1 uncultured Ruminococcus sp. | reverse complement strand
TGATCAGATCAAAGCAATCCGTTTAAAAGAATACAAAAATCAGCAACAAGAGATCAAACATCAGCAAGAAGTTATCAAAAAATTAAAACAGTTCAATCGTGAAAAATCAATCAAACGTGCAGAAAGCCGTGAAAAAATGCTGTCTAAAATTACACCTGTAAAGAAGCCGGCAGAAACGGTAAAAGAAATGCATTTTTCTCTGGAGCCTTCTGAAATCAGCGGCAATGATGTACTGACTATCGAGAACCTAAGCAAACAATTCGGTCACCAGATTTTATTCCACGATATCAGTTTTGAAATCAAGCGCGGAGAACATCTTGCAGTCATCGGAGATAATGGAACCGGAAAAACAACACTTCTGAAAATTTTAAATGGAATCGTGGACGCAGACTCTGGTACCTTTACCCTGGGTTCCAAAGTAAAAATAGGGTACTACGACCAGGAGCACCATGTACTACATGATGAAAAAACTATTTTTGAAGAAATTTCCGATGATTATCCGAATCTAAACAATACCCAGATTCGCAACACCCTGGCAGCATTCCAGTTTACAGGAGACGAAGTATATAAATTAATCCGTGAATTAAGCGGTGGTGAGAAAGGACGTGTTTCTCTAGCAAAGCTGATGCTTTCGGAAGCGAATTTCCTTATTCTAGATGAGCCTACCAACCATTTGGACATCACCTCCAAAGAAATTTTAGAACAGGCACTGAACGACTATACCGGAACGATTCTTTATGTTTCTCACGACCGATATTTTATCAATCAGACTGCATCCAGAATTCTGGAACTGGTAAACCAGACTTTTGTGAATTATATTGGAAATTACGACTACTATCTGGAAAAGAAAGAGGAGCTGACTGCTATTTATGCTGCCGGAAATGATTCCCTATCTACCCAAATACCTTCTTCTACTGACACCACTACTTCTTCATCATCTGAATCCAAGCGAAGCTGGAAAGAACAAAAGGAGCAGCAGGCAAGAGAACGGAAACGGAAAAACGAATTAAAAAAGACCGAAGACCGGATTGCTGTTTTAGAAGAACGCAATATGGAAATTGATCAATTAATGACGCAGGAAGATATTTATTCTAACTCTGTTAAATGTCAGGAACTTGCCAACGAAAAGAATGCAAACGATACAGAACTTGAGACACTCTATGAAAAATGGGAAGAACTGGCAGAGTAATCTCTGCTGGTTCTTCCCGTTTTATGCTTTCGCCGACTCTTCTGCTATCCTACTTCCTTATAGTCTTTCTGCAATCGCCTTGATGAATTCTTCACTGTTGAGTACCGTTGGATTTTCAATCGTTGTAATCACTGCCAAATCTTTTGTCATATACCCTTCTTCAATCGTTCGGATAGTTGACTGTTCCAGTTTATCTGCAAATTCCATTAATTCTTTATTCTCATCCAGCTCACCACGTTTTCTTAACGCACCTGACCATGCAAAAATTGTTGCCACAGAGTTTGTAGAAGTCTCTTCCCCTTTCAGGTGTTTATAATAATGACGCTGAACTGTTCCATGAGCCGCCTCGTATTCGTAATATCCCTCTGGAGATACCAGTACGGATGTCATCATTGCAAGAGAACCAAATGCGGAAGATACCATATCACTCATGACATCTCCATCATAGTTTTTACATGCCCAAATAAAGCCACCTTCAGACTTCATCACACGAGCTACTGCATCATCTATCAGTGTATAAAAATATTCTATACCTGCTACTTTAAACTTCTCCTCATACTCTGCATCATAAATCTCCTGGAAAACATCTTTGAACGTATGATCATATTTTTTGGAAATTGTATCTTTCGTAGCAAACCAGAGATTCTGTTTTGTATCCAGTGCATAGCTAAAACAACTTCTGGCAAAGCTTTCTATGGATGCATTCACATTGTGCATTCCCTGTACAATTCCCGCTCCAGTGAAGTTATGTACCAGTTCTTTCATTTGAGTTCCATCTTCCGCAGTATAAACCAATTCTACTTTCCCGGCTCCCGGAATCTTCATTTCAGAACCTTTGTAAACATCACCATAAGCATGTCTGGCAATGGTAATCGGCTTTTTCCAGTTTTTGACACATGGCTCAATTCCCTTTACAACGATAGGAGCACGGAAAACGGTTCCATCCAGAATTGCGCGAATTGTTCCATTTGGGCTTTTCCACATCTCCTTTAGGTCATACTCCTCCACACGCGCAGCATTCGGAGTAATTGTCGCACATTTCACGGCTACTTTATACTTTTTGACAGCGTTGGCAGAATCTACTGTCACCTGATCATTTGTCTCATTGCGGTGTTTCAGTCCTAAATCGTAGTATTCCGTATTCAGTTCAATGTATGGATCCAGAAGATAGTCTTTAATCATCTTCCAGAGAATTCTCGTCATTTCATCCCCATCCATCTCTACAATCGGTGTAGCCATCTTGATTTTTTCCATGTTCCATCTCCTCCTAAATTTCTTCATATCCCTGTTTTTTCAAGTTCTGCATTACATGTAGAATATGTTCATTTGCCAGTTGTTCTGCCAAATCCGGATCTTTATCCCGGATGGCCCGAAGAATCTGTTTGTGTTCACGAATTGATTTTCTTGCCCGTTCTTCTGACACAACCGACGACCGTCTCGCCTGTTGTACATATTTATGAAAATCCATCAGGACGTGGCCTAAAATCCTGCTGTTCGATGCTTCATACAGAATTGTGTGAAATCTTCCATCCAAATCTGTCACCTGATCTGCATTGTTATTCCCTATTTTCTTCATGTGAAACTCCGAAAGCAGAATCACTTCTTCCAGCGCATCCAGCTGCTCTTCCGTAATATGCTCTGTCGCCCACCTTGCACAAAGTCCTTCCAGCATGGAGCGGATGACATAGATATCTTTAATATCCTTTGGGGAAATCCCCGTTACATAGGCGCCTTTGTTCGGAATGATTGTAACAAGCCCCTCCAATTCCAGCTGTCTTAATGCTTCTCTGACCGGAGTACGGCTCACACCCAGTTCCTTTCCCAATGTATTCTCTCTTAGCTCCTCGTGTTCCTTATATTTTCCACGCAGAATATCTTCCCGGAGTTTCTGAAACACCTGGCTGCCAAGGGAATTATCCTGATATTCTCCCATTTTTCTCTATTAGCCTCCCAAATCACAATTTTATGTGTAACTCGTCACATACACTGTCTATTTTGGCAACTAATTCGTCATCTGTCAAGACCGTTACTCGCCCATCTTCATATTGATGATCCACCCATTCTTTTAGCCTGACTACCAGTTCTGAATTTTTATCCACCTGATGCTCAGAATCCAATTTATAATATGCATTAATCCAATATGCAATTCCAGCATTCCCTGATGTGTTGGATACAGAAACCAATGCCGGCCGGTTCAAAAATTTATCTGTATCAAAGATATTATAAATTTCTTCATTTTTCATCATTCCGTCTGCATGAATTCCAGCTCTTGTTACATTGAAATTCTTCCCAACAAACGGCGTTCTGGAAGGAATATGATAACCGATTTCCTTCTCATAATATTCCGCAAGTTCCGTAATGACTGTTGTATCCATACCATCCAGCGTTCCTCTAAGCTGTGCATACTCAAATACCATCGCCTCCAGAGGGGTGTTCCCGGTACGTTCTCCGATACCGAATAGAGAACAGTTAACACCGCTGGCTCCATACAGCCATGCTGTTGTAGAATTATTCACGGCTTTATAAAAATCATTATGTCCATGAAACTCTATCAATTCGCTTGGCACGCCTGCATGAGTCATCAATCCATAGATAATTCCCGGTATGGATCTTGGAATTACAGCCCCAGGGAAATTCACACCGTATCCCATCGTATCACAGACACGGATTTTTACGGGAATCTGATATTCCTCCATCAATTTCATCAATTCAAGACAAAACGGTATCACAAATCCATAAATATCAGACCTTGTAATATCTTCCAGATGACACCTTGGATGTACTCCTGTTTCCATACATTCACGTACCACAGAAAGATAATGATCTAACGCTTCCCGTCTGGTCATTTTTAACTTATAAAAAATATGATAATCGGAACAGCTTACCAAAATTCCCGTTTCCTTCAGGCCAATTTCTTTTACCAGCTCAAAATCCTTTTTACTTGCCCGAATCCAACTTGTTACTTCTGGAAATTTGTAGCCTCTTTCCAGACATTTATAAACTGCATCCCTGTCTTTTTTGCTGTACAGGAAAAATTCACTCTGACGGATTTTTCCTTTTGGACCTCCCAGACGATGAAAATAATCATAAATGGTCACAATCTGCTCTGTTGTGTATGGCGCACGTGACTGCTGACCGTCACGGAATGTTGTATCTGTAATCCAAATTTCATCCGGCATATGGTGCGGCACAATCCGGTCATTAAACGCAATTTTTGGAATCTCATCATAACGGAACAGATTGCGGAACACATTTGGCGTATCCACATCTACAAGCGGATATATGTGTTCTTCCAGTTCCAGTAAATTTGTATGAGTATTCAGGTATACTTTTCTATTATCCATTATTCTTCCTCCTGTACAGCTTCACCACTTTACTTGTGTAAATGTTTTGTATAATTGTATACAAATATACATGTATTGTCAATATAAAATTATTATCAAAACATGCTATTTAATAAATTAGATTTTTAATATATTAAAAAGGACATAGCCGCATCTACTGCTGCTATGCCCTTATCTGGATATTATTTATATTTAATTATGATTTATCTTAATTACTGTACTTTCAAGTCATACCTGTTACCGGATTACTCTCACCTTCAGTACACCTTCCACAGATTCAAGATGTTTCTCTACTTCTGCAGGTACTGCTCTTTCCACATCAATCATCGTATATGCATATTCCTTTTTACTCTTATTTGCCATCAGAGAAATATTCATATTTTCGCTGGCAAGAAGACCTGTAAACTGCCCCAGCATGTTCGGGATATTTTTATGCAGAATGGTAATTCTGTCTCCCTCTCCTTTGATTCCCATATTGCAGTCTGGATAATTTACAGAATGTGTAATATTTCCATTTTCAAGATAGTCCATGACTTCCGCGACTGCCATTTTTGCACAGTTATCCTCGGATTCTTCTGTGGAAGCTCCAAGATGGGGAATCACAATTGTACCTTTCACACCTACAATCTCTTTGGTTGGAAAATCAGTTACATAACGGTGTACTTTTTCAGAAACTAAAGCATCCACAATATCTTCCTGATTTACCAAAATATCTCTTGCAAAGTTCAGAATTACCACGCCTTTTTTCATCAATCCAATGGCATCCTTATTAATCATGCCTTTTGTATCATCCAGCGCCGGCACATGAATTGTAATATAATCACATTCTTTATACAGCTCATCTACTGTTTTTGCATGGTGAATATTTCTGGAGAGTTTCCATGCTGCATCTACGGAAACATATGGATCATATCCATAAACTTCCATTCCCAGATGAGTCGCTGCATTCGCAACCAAAACCCCAATTGCTCCCAGTCCGATTACTCCTAGTTTCTTTCCTTCCAGCTCAGTTCCGGCAAATGCTTTTTTCTTCTTTTCTGTCATTTTTGCAATATCGCCGTCTTCCTCATACTCCTGTACCCAATTGATACCACCGATAATATCACGGGCTGCCAGAAGCATTCCGGCAATCACAAGTTCTTTAACTCCGTTCGCATTCGCTCCCGGCGTATTAAATACAACAACACCATTTTCTGCACATTTCTCTAATGGAATATTATTAACACCAGCTCCTGCTCTTGCAATTGCTTTCAATCCGCTGCCAAACTCCATCTCATGCATCGCCGCACTTCTTACCAGAATAGCGTCTGATTCCTGCATATTCTCTGTCATCTGATAACTTTCCGTAAATTTTTCAAGTCCAATCTGAGAGATTGGGTTTAGGCAATGATATTTATACATACTACTGATTCTCCTTCTCAAATTTCTTCATGAACGCCACTAAAGCTTCTACTCCTTCATATGGCATCGCATTATAAATGCTGGCTCTCATTCCACCCACAGAACGGTGACCTTTCAAGTTCTCCAGTCCGGCTTCTTTTGCCTCTTTGATAAATTTTGCATCCAGCTCCTTATCTCCTGTTACAAACGGAACATTCATCAAAGAACGATCTTCTGGAACCACAGTTCCTTTAAATAAACTACTCTGATCCAAGAAATCATACAACAATTTTGCTTTTTTCTCATTCCTCTCTTTTATTACAGAGAGTCCGCCCATTTTCTTCAGCCATTTAAACACTTTTCCACAAATATAAATGCCATATGCCGGCGGTGTATTATAAAGAGAATCTGCGTCTGCATGTGTCTTATATGTAAGCATGGTCGGTGTTCCCGGAAGAACATCTTCTGTAATCAAATCTTCCCTGATAATTGCAATCACGACGCCTGCCGGTCCGATATTTTTCTGTACTCCACCGTAAATCAGCCCGTATTTTGTAACATCCACTGGTTCAGACAGAAAACAAGAAGACACATCAGCCACTAACATTTTTCCTTTGGTATTTGGTAACTTCTTAAATTTTGTACCATAAATTGTGTTGTTCTCACAGATGTATACATAGTCTGCATCTTCAGAAACCGGGAGATCAGAGCAATCCGGAATGTAAGAAAATGTTTTATCTTCGGAAGATGCTATTATATTCACTTTTCCATATTTTTTCGCTTCTGCTGCAGCTTTCTTTGCCCATTGTCCTGTCACAATATAATCTGCCACTTTATTCTTCATCAGATTCATTGGAATCATGGCAAACTGCTGGGATGCGCCGCCCTGTAAGAACAGTACTTTATAGTTGTCAGGAATGTTCATAAGCTCTCTTAAATCTGCCTCTGCCTCGTTGATAATTGTCTCAAAAGCTTTCGAGCGATGACTCATTTCCATAACCGACATTCCGGTTCCTCTATAATCCAACATCTCATCTGCTGCTTCTTTCAAAACCTCTTCCGGCAGCACTGCCGGTCCGGCTGAAAAATTGTACACTCTACTCATTTCTTTTTTCCTCCTGAACATAGTTATTATATTTTAAGCACTGTCCTAATTATATAGACTAGGATTTGCTTAAATCCATTTCATCAAATGCCTCATCAATGGCAGCTCCGGGAGCTACCATAGGCCACACTTTATCATCTTGATCAATCTGACAGTCAATGACTATCGGTTTCCTAAGTTCCATTGCTTTGGTAAATGCTTCACTGAATTCCTCTTTTGTAGTTACACGAATCCCTTCTGCCCCCATTGCTTCTGCAAATTTCACAAAGTCTACCGCATCATTCAAAATAGTTTGGGAATAATGCTGGTGATAAAACAAATCCTGCCATTGGCGCACCATACCAAGCACATGGTTATTAATGACAACCTGAATCACCGGAATCTGATGACGTACTGCTGTCGCAATTTCATTCATATTCATGCGAAAACACCCATCTCCGGCAATATTCACGACCGTTTTCTCTGGACATCCAACTTTGGCCCCGAGCGAAGCTCCAAGCCCATATCCCATTGTTCCAAGTCCTCCGGAAGTCAACAGCGTACGCGGCTCTCTAAATTTATAGTACTGTGCCGCCCACATCTGGTGTTGTCCGACTTCTGTTGCGATAATTGCCTCTCCCTTTGTACAGCGGTAAATTTCTCCTACAATATATGGTCCGGTTAGTCTGCTATCCTCATATTTCAGCGGGTACTGCTTTTGATAATCCGCAATCTTTGCCATCCATTCCGGATGTTTCTGTTGTGTAAGTTTTGTATTCAGACGTTTTAAAACTTCTTTCAAATCTCCAATAATTCCGTGATCAATAATGATATTTTTATTCATCTCTGCGGGATCGATGTCAATCTGAAGAATCTTTGCATTCATCGCGAATTTTTTCGTATCTCCGGTAACACGGTCATCAAATCTTGCCCCGACTGTAATCAAAAGGTCACATTCACTGACTCCATAATTCGCAGTTTTCGTACCGTGCATTCCAATCATTCCGGTATAACGGCTGTCTGTCCCCGGAAAGGCGCCTTTCCCCATTAGTGAATCAGTTACCGGTGCATCCACTTTATTTACAAAATCCATCAATTCCCGGCTCGCACCTGACAGTATTGCACCTCCCCCCACAAAGATATATGGTTTTTTTGATTCTTCAATCATGCGTACTGCCTGTTCCAGCGCTTTCTCTGTAATACTTTCCGTCTTTCTCTCAGGAAAATCTATTTTTTCCGGAATATATTCTGTTTCTTTTGCTGTGATATCTTTAGGAATATCAATCAAAACCGGTCCCGGTCTTCCAGTTCTGGCAATGCGGAATGCTTTGCGGATTGTTTCCGCAAGCTTTTCAACATCCTTAACAATAAAATTGTGTTTTGTAATAGGCATTGTTATTCCCGCAATGTCAATTTCTTGAAAACTATCCTTCCCCAACAAAGCAACTCCTACATTGCAGGTAATTGCAACAATCGGAATAGAATCCATATATGCGGTTGCTATCCCTGTTACAAGATTAGTCGCACCCGGTCCGCTGGTTGCCAGGCAGACTCCAACCTTACCTGTTGCTCTTGCATATCCGTCTGCTGCATGTGCCGCTCCCTGTTCATGAGACGTCAAGATATGCCTGATTTCATTACTATGCTGATATAACGCATCGTATACATTTAAAATTGCTCCGCCCGGATAGCCAAATACCGTATCCACACCCTGCTCCTTCAAACATTCAATCACGATTTCTGATCCATTTAACTGCATGGCATTCTCCCCCTTAGTTGTTTTTCGGAACTTCCAAAATTGCGCCCCGATTTCCCGATGTAACCATTGACGCATATCTTGCCAGATATCCGGTTTTCACCTTTGGCTCTCTTGGCTGCCACTTTGCTTTTCTTGCTGCCAGCTCTTCATCTGATACATCCAGTTCCAACTTTAACTCCGGAATATTGATTTTAATAATATCGCCTTCCTCTACAAGTGCAATCGGACCGCCGACTGCCGCTTCCGGTGAAACATGTCCGATAGAAGCACCTCTGGAAGCTCCGCTGAAACGTCCGTCTGTAATCAAGGCTACCGTAGAGCCAAGTCCATATCCTGCGATTGCAGAAGTCGGATTCAGCATCTCACGCATCCCCGGACCACCTTTTGGACCTTCGTATCTGATAACAATCACATCTCCCGGATTGATTTTTCCGGATTTGATTGCTTCAGTTGCTTCTTCATCACTTTCAAAAATCCTTGCAGGACCTTCATGTACCAACATCTCATCACAAACTGCGGAACGTTTTACCACACTTCCATCAGGTGCTAAATTTCCTTTCAAAACAGCCAGTCCGCCTGTCTCACTGTACGGATTATCAATAGGACGGATAACCTCAGGATTCTTATTCTCACAGCCCTCAATATTCTCGCCCAGAGTCTTTCCGGTCACAGTCATACACTCTGTATGAAGAAGCCCTTTTTTATTCAACTCATTCATTACTGCATATACTCCACCGGCTTCATTCAAATCTTCAATATATGTATGTCCTGCTGGTGCCAGATGACACAGATTTGGAGTTTTCTCACTGATTGGATTTGCAAAATCAATCTCAAAATCCATACCTATCTCGTGTGCGATTGCAGGAATGTGCAGCATACTGTTCGTAGAACAGCCCAGTGCCATATCCACAGTCAGAGCATTTAATATTGCCTCTTTTGTTATAATATCGCGCGGACGGATGTTTTTTCTCACCAGTTCCATCACCTGCATACCTGCGTGTTTTGCAAGCTGCAGTCTGGCCGAATATACTGCCGGAATTGTTCCATTCCCTTTCAATCCCATTCCCAGCGCCTCTGTCAGACAGTTCATACTGTTCGCTGTATACATTCCTGAACAAGAACCACAGGTCGGACATGCCTTTGACTCGAATTCACAAATATCTTCTTCTGTCATCTTACCGGCAGCATAAGAGCCTACCGCTTCAAACATGCTGGAAAGGCTGGTCTTACTTCCCTTTACATGTCCTGCAAGCATAGGACCACCGCTGACAAAAATTGTAGGAATATTCACCCTTGCTGCTGCCATTAAAAGTCCTGGTACGTTCTTATCACAGTTTGGAATCATGACCAGACCATCAAACTGATGCGCCATCGCAAGTGCTTCTGTAGAATCTGCAATCAAATCTCTTGTCACAAGAGAATATTTCATTCCAATATGTCCCATTGCAATACCATCACACACTGCAATTGCCGGAACCATAATCGGTGTACCGCCAGCCATTGCCACTCCCATTTTTACAGCTTCCGTGATTTTATCCAGATTCATATGTCCTGGCACAATTTCATTATAGGAGCTGACCACTCCAATCAGAGGTCTGTTCAATTCTTCTTCCGTCATTCCCAATGCATTGAACAAGGAACGATGCGGTGCCTGCTGTACGCCTTTTGTTACTGTATCACTTCTCATATTCTAATTCCTCACTTTCGGTCATTCTTATATGTTAACGAATGTACTCGCAAATTTTATCTCCCATTTCGCTGGTTCCAATCTGAGTTTTTCCTTCAGACATAATGTCGATAGTCCGGTATCCATCTTTCAAAACCTGTTTAACTGCTTTCTCAACTGCATCAGCTTCTTTATCCAAATCGAAGGAAAATCTCAGCATCATAGCTGCAGAAAGAATCGTCGCAATTGGATTTGCTATTCCTTTTCCCGCAATATCCGGTGCGGAGCCGCCGCTTGGTTCATACAAACCGAATTTCGTTTCATTCAAACTTGCAGATGCCAACATCCCTATGGACCCTGTCACCATACTTGCTTCATCAGAGAGAATATCCCCGAACATGTTCTCTGTAAGGATCACATCAAACTGCCCCGGGTCTTTTACCAGCTGCATCGCACAGTTATCTACCAGCATATGCTCCAAAGTCACATCTGGATATTCCGCTGCCACCTCTTCTACAACTTTTCTCCAAAGCCGGGAAGAATCCAAAACATTTGCCTTATCAACGCTTGTTACTTTTTTTCTGCGTTTCGCGGCAATATCAAATCCTCTCTTTGCAACCCGCCGAATTTCATTTTCATTATATGTAAGCTCATCACGTGCTGTCATCACACCATTTTCTTCCTGTGTACTGCGCTTTCCGAAGTACAGACCACCTGTCAGCTCTCTCATAATCATCATGTCAAATCCATCTTCTATAATGCTTTCTTTTAGAGGGCAGGCTTCTTTCAGCTCATCATACAAAACTGCCGGGCGTAAATTTGCAAATAGATTCAACTCTTTTCTGATTTTTAAAAGTCCTGCTTCCGGACGCTTGGATGGTTCCAGCTGATACCATG
>CASERA010000265.1 GCA_949290175.1 uncultured Ruminococcus sp. | reverse complement strand
TGATATGATTCTGAATCAATATCTTTATTGGAATCTTTGTACGGAAGAAGTTCGAAGTATTCTCGGAAGTTTATATGGAAGGTATATTTTATCTGCACTGCAGAGGAACTGCGACAAGCGTGCAGATATGACACATGCCGAGCGTTATAAATGGTGCCGTGGATTATTCAGCCAGGGGCTGTTTAATGAATTGATTCCGTCGGCAAAAGCGGCAGACAGTAAAAGTCTCACGGCTGCTCTGGTTTTCCTGCGTTGGAAAAAGACGATGATTTGTCTTGCTATGGGACGTTTTATATATATTGCAAGGGTAAAAATGCCAATGCTCTATTCGAAAATTAAGTCAGAAAGGTAGAACAAAATGAAAAATTTCAGCAGATATCTGGAAAAAGGTGAAATCGTGTTCAAAGTATTATATTTTTTACTGGCAGCAGGAACTTTTTGTCCTTTTATTTATGACTCTTCTTTACAGCCAATGTTGGTGAAACTGGTATTGGGACTAGGGATGGTTCTTCTGCTTTGTAAAGCAGTACACTGGAAATCATATATCAGAATGCCGGGTATCTGGCTGTTTATTTTCTTTACGCTTAGTTTTCTATTTTCAACGGTTATGAACCGTGAATATGGAATGACAGAAAATCTGAAGTGGCTGATTTGGCTTATAATTCAAATTGGACTTCTATATGCATGTAATTTGAACCGGACAGAAAAATCTTATCAAAAAGAATTTCATATTCTGGCACATGTCATGCTGGGATATTGTCTGGTGGCTTCCATTGTGTCCATTGTTCAGCTTGCTTTGGTATATTCAGTGAAATGGAAGACCGGTGCAGGAGAACTGATGATGTCCGGATATCACTGGGGAAGACTCTGGGGGATTTATTCCGACCCGAATTACGGCGGTGTATTCCATGCAGTCTGCATTGTACTTGCCCTCTATTTTTTCTTACAAATAAAGAAATGGTGGAGATGGTTTTATGCACTGACAGGGGTACTTGCATATGCATACCTTCTTTTTTCAGACTCCAGAACCGCAGAAATCGGGCTGTATGCAGGGCTGATATTATTTACGGCTTTGTATCAGCTGAAACAAAAGAAGGGAACTGTAAAGTGGAAACGGATGTTAACCGTTGTAATTATAGCGGCTTTATCAGCGGGTATTATTTTTGGAGGAGCTTCGGTAGTGAAGCAAAAATACTATCAGTATGCATCTCCAATAATAAAGGCAAGGCAGACACAGCAGAACGTGACAAACGTACAAGGGCAGAAAAGTGAACGTCAGTCCAATCTGGAAAAGGATATCAGTAACGGACGGATTTCTTTGTGGCAGAGCGGGATTGAGATTTGGAAGACCAGTCCGATTTACGGTACAGGTTATGTAACTGTGGTAGATTATGCGAAAGAACATGTGAAGGATACTTATGCTATAAACAATTCCCAGGGTACGTACAACAATCTGCATAATCAGTTCATTAATGTACTGGTTTATCAGGGCGTGATTGGATTCGTAATTCTGCTGGCGGCAATTGTACGGATATTTACATATATCTGGAAAATATTTTGGAAATCAGAAGGTGAAGAAGGGATGTACCAATCCGTTCTTCTGTGTGGAGTTTGCATCATAGGAATCGCAATGTTGTTTTTGCTGGAAGGTTTTTATACGAATTCTCTGGGAGCGATGATACTTTGGTGCTTCTCAGGATATCTGGTACATGGAGTTTCTCAGAAAAAGAAGGAAATTAAAGGACATGAGTAAAATATTGGCAGGATATATTATGGACGGCAATTCCGGAGGAATTGACCGGTATTTACTGAATTTTCTGGATACAGTCTGGATAGAGGGGATGCAGATTGATTTTTTGAGTGACAGGAGAGATATAGAACTGGAGAAACGGCTGAAGAAATATGGTTCCCGTATTTTTCCGGTTGCAAGTTTAAAACATCCGCTGAAACAGTACCGCCAGACAAAGAAAATCATTCTGGAGAATGAATATGATATCGTATATCTGAATATTTCCACAGCGATTGACTGTATTGGAGCAAAGGCGGCCAGGGATTGCCATGTAAAAGAGGTGCTCCTTCATAGTCATTCTGGAGGAAATGATTGTGAAAGTGAGCTGAAACGGCACCTTTATAATATGTTCCATGCAGTCTGCAAAACATTCTTTTACCGATTTGGAAACAGACATTACGGGTGTTCTAAATCAGCAGGATACTGGATGTATCCGGAAAAGATTGTAGATTCTGCCGATTTTCAAGTGGTTTATAATGCGGTAGACAGAGAACAGTATCAATATGATTCTGCGATTCGGGAAAATGTGCGCAGGGAAATGGGTGCAGAAGATAGTCTGATTTTGGGACATGTAGGAAATTTCTGTTACCAGAAGAATCATGAATTTCTGATGAGAGTTTTTGCAGAGGTGATTAAAATCCGGCCGGATGCACAGCTCTGGTGTCTGGGACGGGGAGTTGGTTATGAAAAAATTGTAAAACTGGCTTCAGAGCTTGGAATTGGAGGAAATGTCCGTTTTTTAGGACAGAAAAAAAATCCGGAGTATTATTATCAGGGAATGGATGTATTTGTACTCCCGTCCCGATTTGAGGGACTTCCTCTGGTAGGAGTAGAAGCACAGTGTATGAAACTGGCTTGTATATTCAGTGACAGTATTACTGAAGAGGTAAAGATTCAGGATCATGCTGCTTTTTTAAGTTTGAAAGACAGTCCTGTAAAATGGGCAAAACAGATTGTAGAGGCAGGAAATTATGATAGAGAGTGTGTCAGGCTTCTTGAGCAGGCAGAATGCTATGACTTGAGAAAGCAAAGAGAACAGATGAGGGATTTGATATGCCATTAGTGAGCGTAATTGTACCGATTTATAAAGTAGAAAAATATATAGATAAATGCGTCACCAGTCTTTTAAATCAGACGGAAAGAGATGTGGAAATCATCCTGGTAAATGATGGTTCGCCTGATAGATGTGGTGCAATTTGCGAGCAATATGCGAAAGCAGATGGACGGATTTTAGTGGTTCATAAAGAAAATGGCGGGCTGAGTGATGCAAGAAACACAGGGATTGCAAGAGCATCCGGGAAATATCTGCTTTTTGTGGACGGAGATGATTTTGTGTCGAAAACGCTGGTGGAAAAAACTGTCGAATGTGCCGAGAAAATGGATGCCGATCTGGTATTGTTTGATTATCAGGAAATAGAAGAAGACAGCAAAAGAAAAGATCATCGTTCCCTGGGGCTTCCGGCCGGAGAGATTTTAAATGCAAAAAAGAATCCGGAATTGCTTTTGACCACGCCTACTGCATGGAATAAGCTGTATAAAAGGGAGTTTTGGCAGAAGGCAGAGGTATCCTATCCGGTGGGACGAAATTTTGAGGATTTGGCGGTGACACCAAAGCTGCTGCTGGAGGCAAGACGGGTCGTCTATCTGGAAAGCGAACCGTTGTATCATTATATCCTGAGGGAAGGCTCCATTATTCGAAGTGATAATTTTAAAAGAAGTTACGAGAATCGGAAGGCGGCAGTGGAAGATGTTTTGGAATTTTTCCGGCAGCAGAACGAATGGAAACGTTATGAAAAAGAACTGGAATACCTGGTGTTTGAGCATATGTATTTCGTGCCGTCCAAGGAAATTATATTAAAAGACAGCCAAAGTCCTTATCTGAATGAATTTAGAAACTATTTAGAAAGTCAATTTCCGGAATGGAGGAAAAACAGATATATTAAAGAAAGACTTTCTTACAAGGATAAAATCTTATTATTCCTGCTGAAAAAGAAATGGTATGGAATGATGAATGTTTTATCAAGTTTAAGAAAAAAACTGGATCAGAAGAAAAACTAGCAAGTCGGAGGCAAACATGGAGAAAATATTAACAGTTGTAATTCCATCGTATAATGTGGAAAAATATCTGCGTCAAACATTGGAATCCTTTGTGGCAGAACAAATATTAGAAGATATAGAGGTGCTGATTGTAGATGACGGTTCACAAGATACTACCGCCGAGATTGGAAAAGAGTTTGAGAAAAGATATCCACAGACATTTCGCGTTATTTCAAAAGAAAATGGAGGACATGGCTCTACAATCAACCGGGGAATTGAAGAATGTAAAGGAAAATATTTCAAGGTAGTGGATGGAGACGACTGGGTAAAAACGGAAGATTTTACAGTGCTGGTGGACAGATTAAAGGAGTGTAATGCGGATTATGTTGTGACGAATTATTATGAAGTCAATGATCTGACAGGTGCGCTGACAGAAAAAACATTTCCAAAACTGGCAGAATTAAGCAAAAATGGAGAAAAGACCTTTTCCTTTGAAGATGTTGCAGGCAGCGTACAGATGCCAATGCATGCACTGGTAATTAAAAGCAGTATTTTAAAAGAAAATCAGATTCAGTTGGACGAACATTGTTTTTATGTAGATGTGGAATATATTCTGTTCCCGGTTCCATATGTGAAAACTGTTGCGTATTTTCCTCTGTTTATCTACATGTACCGCCTGGCTCAGGCAACACAGAGTGTCAGCATGCAGGGATACCGCAGGCATATCCAAAATCACATCGATGTTATCTTTCATTTAACAGAGTTTGCGGAGCAATACAAAAAGAATGAGAAGGATGGAAGCAGGGCAAAAGCAGCCTACATTGGGAAACGAATTGCACAAATGGTAGGAGATCAGATTACAATCTTCATGAGTTACCCTGTGAGTGACAAAGATAACAAAAAGCGTTTTCGGGAGTTCGATTGGAAATTAAAAGAAAAGAGCGAATGGATTTACGAGTTGTCTTCCAGAGAAAGCGGAACATTACGTCTGCTTCGAAAGACTGCTTTCAAAGGATACCGTCTGATTGTGACAATAGGCAAAAAGCGCAATGGGATGGAGGCATAGATGAAGATACATTCAGTAAAATACAATTTTATTATGAATTCAATACTGACCGTGGCAGGAATTTTATTTCCGCTGATTACGTTTCCGTATATTTCCCGTGTATTGCTGGCTGAGGGAAGTGGCAAGGTAGCATTTGCAACGTCTGTTGTGACCTATTTTACAATGTTTGCATCACTGGGAATCCCAACCTATGGGGTAAGAGCCTGTGCAGTTGTCAGAGATGATAAGGAAAAATTATCTAAAACTGTGCAGGAACTGCTGATTATCAGTGGAATTACAACGGCAATTACATATCTGGTATTTTTCGGCACATTAATCTTTGTTCCGAAATTTGCAGAGCAAAGAACATTGCTTCTGCTTGTCGGCATCACTATTGGTTTGAATACAATTGGAGTACAGTGGTTCTATAATGCGTTAGAGCAGTATTCTTATATTACGACTTGTTCCATTTTATTTAAATTAATCGGAATGATTCTGATGTTTGCGTTTGTAAGAGAGAAAGAGGACTATTTTGTCTATGGCGGAATTTATGTAATTGCAAGTTTTGGCTCCTATGTACTGAACTTCATCCGCCTGAGAAAATTTATTACGTTCCGAAAAGTGGGAAAATATAGTTTTAAACCGCATTTAAAATCGATTATCGTCTTCTTTGCAATGTCGGCAGGGACCAGTATTTATTTGAATCTGGATGTGGTTATGCTAGGATTTATGAAAGGGGATATCGATGTCGGATATTACAATGCAGGAATTAAAGTGAAGACAGTGCTGGTGACCTGTGTGACATCTTTGGGAACTGTACTTCTTCCAAGGCTTTCCTACTATGTTGAGAAAAATGAAAAAGAAGCATTTCGAAAAATGGTTGGGAAAGCCTTTAATTTTGTCCTGGTGGCGGCCAGTGCGGTCACAGTCTATTTTATGATTTTTGCAAGAGAATCGATTCTGCTTCTGGCAGGAGAAGCATTCCTGCCGGCAGTATCGCCAATGATTATCCTGATGCCGACAGTACTGGCAATCGGACTGTCTAATATTACCGGTATGCAGATATTGACTCCGACCGGAAGGGAGCGGGAAGTGATGTATTCTATCTGGGGAGGAGCAGTGCTTAACTTTCTGTTGAATCTTGTATTAATTCCAAAACTGGCCTCCAGTGGAGCGGCGTTTTCCACCATGTTGGCAGAAATTATAGTATTATTGTTACAGGTATATTATTTAAAAGATGTGTTGCAGGGATTTTTAAAAGAGATTCAGGTGTGGAAGATTGGTATCAGTCTGGCAGTGGCAGCAGTTGTTATGATTCCATTTAGAAGAATGGCAGATTTTGGAGTTTTTGTGACACTTGTAATTTCATCCGTTTTGTTTTTCGGAGTGTACGCAAGTCTGCTTTTTATTTTAAAAGAGCCATTTATCCGAAGTACTGCTGAATCAGGTATCAATATGATACAGCGGAAAAAATAATGCAAAAGAACGAATAAAGAAGGTGAAATGAGATGTACCAGAGAGAAAAAACGATATGGATGAAACACTGGGATTTTATGCTCCTGGATGTACTTTGCTTACAGGCAGCATACGTTTTGGCATTCATAATACGGCATGGAATTAAGATGCCGTATTCGATTGCCGAATATAGAAATCTGGGATTTATAATGATTCTGGTGGAAATCTGCCTTGCTTTTTTTATGGAAAATTATAAAGATATTATTCACAGGGGATATTTTGAGGAATTCAAGAAAACTTTTATTCTGGTGAGCATTGTCAGTCTGGTTTTATTTGCATATCTGTTCGTAACTAAAACTTCCAAGATTTATTCCCGTATGGTGCTGGGGACCATGTGGGGAATTGGAATTTGTCTGACGTGGATTGCACGGCTTTTGTGGAAGAAAGTTGTACGAAAGCAGATGGTAAATAAAGCACGGCTGCAAAGAATGGTTCTTATTTCAACAAAAGAACGGGTGAGGGAGACCTTGAAAGTTATTCAGTCTAAAAAATATAAGGATTTTTATGTAAGCGGTATCTTGCTAAGCGGCAAAGATATCAGCGAGAAAGAAATCGATGAGATTCCGGTGATTGGAAGTCCGGAAGAAGCGAACCAGATTTTAAAGAGTATGGTAGTGGATGAGGTGTTTCTGGATCTTCCGGCAGAACTGGATATAACAGAAAAAATCCGCCGGGAATGTGATGAGATGGGAATTACCTCCCATTTGAATCTGGGACAGGTATCAAAAACAGAAGGACACGTTATCGTAGAGAACTATGCAGAGCATATGGTGCTGACCTCCAGTATTAAATTTGCAGAGCCGCGTCAAATATTCTTAAAGCGAGTCATGGATATTGCCGGAGGTCTGGTTGGGATAGTGATAACTTTGATTCTGACTGTAATATTAGGACCCATTATTTATATCCAGAGTCCCGGACCGATTTTCTTCTCTCAGGAAAGAGTAGGAAGAAATGGAAGAAAGTTTAAAATTTATAAATTCCGCTCCATGTATCCGGATGCAGAAGAACGCAAAAAAGAACTGATGAAGCAGAATAAAATGCAGGGGCTCATGTTCAAAATGGATAATGACCCGAGGATTATTCCAATTGGAAGATTCATTCGGAAAACGTCTCTGGATGAGTTCCCACAGTTTTTCAATGTGCTGAAAGGAGATATGAGTCTGGTAGGGACAAGACCGCCAACAGTTGATGAATATGAGCAGTATGAAATGCATCATAAGGCGAGACTGGCAGCAAAACCGGGGCTGACCGGAATGTGGCAGGTTAGCGGAAGGAGCGATATTGTGGATTTTGAAGAAGTGGTAAGACTGGATAAAAAATATATATCAGAATGGAATATCGGGTTGGATCTGCGGATTCTGCTGAAGACAATACAGATAGTGTTCACAGGGAAAGGGTCTGTGTAAAAAGGAAAAGTTATCACAAAAAAGGAAGTGATGAGATATGAAAGTAGGATTGGTTGGCTCAAGCGGGGGGCATTTAACACATTTATATATGCTGAAACCGTTCTGGCAGGATAAAGAACGGTTTTGGGTGACATTTGATAAAGAAGATGCAAGGAGTACCTTAGAGGGTGAGAAGGTATATCCTTGTTATTTTCCGACAAATCGCAATTTGAAAAATTTGATTCGTAATACATTTGTTGCATGGAAAGTACTTAGAAAAGAAAGGCCTGACGTATTAATTTCATCAGGTGCAGCAGTTGCAGTCCCATTTTTTTATCTGGCAAAACTGATGAGAATTAAGTTAATTTACATAGAAGTATATGATAGAATTGATAAGCCGACGATGACGGGAAAAATGGTATATCCAATTGTAGATTGTTTCATTGTTCAATGGGAAGAGCAGAAGAAAGTTTATCCAAAAGCTGTAAATCTGGGAGGAATTTTTTAATGATATTTGTAACTGTGGGTACGCATGAACAACAGTTTAATCGTCTTTTGAGAGAGATAGATAAATTAAAGGAAGATGAAATTATTAAAGAAGAAGTATTTATACAGACAGGTTACAGTACATACGAGCCGAAATATTGTGAATGGAAAAGTATGGTACCGTATAAAGAAATGCAGCAGCTGATATCACAAGCAAGCATTGTAATTACACATGGTGGTCCTTCTAGTTTTGTAGCACCATTGCAGGTTGGAAAAATTCCGGTGGTAGTTCCAAGAAAAGCGGATTATGAAGAACATGTAAATAATCATCAGGTTGATTTTGTAAAAATGGTGGCTGAAAGGCAAAAAAATATTGTTCCAGTGTATGAAATTGAAGAATTGGAAAATGTTTTATTAAATTATGATGAAATTGTCAAAGGAATGCCAAAAGAGATGAGAAGTAATAATGCGATATTTAACCAGAAGCTGGAAGAGATAGTGAATACTCTAGTGAAGGGTTAGTCTAGTATAATAAGCTGAGAAAGGATATCAGAAATAATGAAGATATTGATTGTATGTACAGTTCCTTTTGATACAAATGGAATTGCCAGTGTAATTATGAATTATTACAAGAATATGAAAAGGGATAATTTACAGATTGATTTTGCCCTTTATCAATCTGTAAATGAAATGTATCGAAAGACAATCAAGGAGAATCAAGATAATATTTTTATTTTACCAAATCGCAAGAAGAATCCAATTGGTTATATCTGGAAATTGAAACAATTATTAAAGAGAGAAAGATATGACATAATGCATATACATGGGAATAGTGCATTAATGGAGATCGAGTTATTTGCATCAGAAGGAATCGATATTAAAAGGGTTGTTCATGGACATAGTACGCAATGTACATATCATTTATTAAACAATATTTTACGTAATAGATTTTTAAAATCCTATGATTTCGCTTTAGCGTGCAGTCAGGCGGCAGGGGAGTGGCTGTATGATAAACAGACTTTTCAAGTATTTAATAATGCAATTGATGCAGAAAAATATTGCTATTCACCTCAAATCAGAAGAGAAATGAAAGAAAAAGTAGCTGTTCAAAATAATATTGTTATAGGTCATGTAGGGTATTTTTTACCAGTGAAAAATCATGCATTTCTTTTAGAAGTTTTTAGAGAAATCGTAAAGAGGGAAGAACGCGCTAAATTGATACTAATAGGAGATGGTAAGCTTAAATCTAATATTGAAAGAGATGTAAATAAATTAAATTTGGATGACAAAGTTATATTTGTAGGAACAACAGATAGAGTTTCAGATTATATGCAGGCAATGGATGTTTTTGTATTGCCAAGTATACACGAAGGACTTCCTTTGGTTGGAATAGAAGCACAGGCGTCAGGACTTCCCTGCGTTTTCTCAGATGGTATTACAAAAGAAGTTAAGGTTACGGACAATGTTGAATTTCTTTCATTGCAAGAAGGCAAAGAAGTATGGGCTGAACGGATACTCCACAAAGTTGGAAGCCATATAAGGAAGAATGAGCTAGAGGCTATACGTAATGCAGGATTTGATATCAAAGCAAAGGCAGACGAATTACTTACATTCTATCATGGACTAGTAGATGGGGAATAAAATTATGAAAACGATGAAATTTTCAAAGCAACAAATTGGGAATATATTGGAAAATATATATTTGCTGGTATTTACAATCTTTTTTATCTATGCTTTTTTGGGAACTACAATGTTTCAAATTGCATGGTCTGAAAATTTTAATGCTATGTTACGTATTTTGTTGATAACAATGATACTTTTGCGTATGGGGTATATCGAGAGATATACTGCAAAGGAATTAGTGATATGTTTTATAATATGCGTATGTTCAGGCTTCGTATTTATAAGAACAGGATTTGAAGAGGTTATAAACACGGCAATTTTAATGATTGGTGCAAAAGGTATTTCTTTTAAGAAAATTATCAAAATATATGTCATTACTGGTGTAAGTTTGATGTTGATATCAGTGGGAGCAGCACTGACAGGACATATAGAGAATTTGATATATACACAAGAAGGAAGAAATATTAGAATTGCATTTGGAAGTGTATATCCAACAGACTTTTCTGCACATATTGTATTTTTAGTGTTAGGATATTGTTATTTACGGAGAGAAAAAATTTCTTATATTGAATTAGCAGGTATAGGTGGACTGGGAATTTTCGTTTATATGTTTTGCGAAGCACGGTTAAATTGTATATGCTTATTGTTAACTATGCT
>CASERA010000264.1 GCA_949290175.1 uncultured Ruminococcus sp. | reverse complement strand
GCTCTGCACGAAAGGGAACGCGAAATTAAAGCTGCAAGAGGAGAAATAGTAGACCGCACCGGAGTCGTATTAGCGACAAACAAAACAGTCTGTACAATTTCTGTAATCCACAGCCAGATTGAAGAGCCTGAAAAGATAATCCGCATATTGTCACAGGAATTAGAGTTGGATGAAGAGCTTGTACGTAAACGAGTGGAAAAAGTATCTTCCATGGAAAGAGTAAAGACAAATGTGGAAAAAGAAATCGGGGATCGCATCCGGGGCTATAATCTGGCAGGAGTGAAAGTGGATGAAGACTACAAGCGGTATTATCCCTATGAAAGTCTGGCGTCAAAGGTATTGGGATTTACCGGTGGTGATAATCAGGGGATTATTGGGTTGGAGGTCAAGTACGAAGAGGTGCTGAAAGGAACCAATGGAACAATTCTGACAACAACTGATGCAAGGGGAATTGAATTAGAAGGGGTTGCAGAAGACAGGATTGAGCCGGTAGCAGGGAATACTTTGCAAGTAAGTTTGGATTATAATATCCAGTCCTATTGTGAGCAGGCAGCTGAAAAAGTAATGGAAGAAAAAGAAGCGGATGCAGTGTCCATTTTGCTGATGAATCCACAGAATGGAGAAATACTGGCAATGGTGAATGTACCTGAATTCGATTTGAATAATCCGTATCAATTGAATAACGGGACAGATTCTGATTCACTTTCTGATGAAGAATTGCAGGATCAGCTCAATCAGATGTGGAGAAACGGGTGCATCAATGATACTTATGAGCCGGGGTCTACTTTTAAAATTATTACAACCTCAGCAGCGCTGGAAGAAGGTGTTGTGAGTTTGAATGATACGTTTTCCTGTCCGGGATATAGAATAGTGGAAGACCGGAGGATTCGATGCCATAAGGTAGGAGGGCATGGAAGTGAGACATTTGTGCAGGCAATACAAAATTCATGTAACCCGGTATTCATTGACCTCGGGCTGCGGCTGGGAGCGGAGCGGTTTTATGATTATTTTCAGAAGTTTGGGCTTTTGTCCTTAACAAATGTGGATCTTCCGGGAGAAGCCGGAACTATTATGCATAAGAAAGAAGACATTGGTTTAGTTGAGCTGGCAACCATCAGTTTCGGACAGTCATTTCAGATTACGCCTATCCAGATGGCAACAACCGTAAGTTCTCTAATTAACGGAGGAACCAGAGTCACGCCTCATCTAGGAGTAGCAGTGCTGGATAAAGAGGGAAATGAGATAGAAAGACTGTCTTATCAGAAACAGGAAGGAATCGTTTCCAAAGAGACTTCCGAGACGATGCAGATGCTGTTGGAGAGTGTTGTATCGGAAGGGTCCGGAAAAAATGCCTATATAGAAGGGTATGCAATAGGCGGGAAGACTGCGACGTCTCAGACACTGCCCAGGAGTGCTAATAAATATATTTCTTCCTTTATTGGGTTTGCACCGGCAGATGACCCGCAGGTGCTTGGAATGGTTGTGATTCATAATCCGAAGGGAGTCTATTACGGTGGAACCATTGCTGCACCAGTTCTTCGGAGCATTTATGATAATGTTCTGCCGTATCTCGGGATTGAAAAACAATAGGTAATGAGGTATACTAATTGAGATATTGAAACGAAAGAGATGAAGAGGTGGAAGTATGAATTATCATGTAGCAGTTCCGGTATTAATATCCTTTGCACTAAGCCTTGTACTTGGTCCGATTATAATACCGTTTCTTAGAAAACTGAAAATGGGACAGACGGAGCGTGTGGATGGGGTGCAGTCTCATCTGAAAAAAGCGGGAACTCCAACAATGGGAGGAACTATCATTCTAGCAAGTGTGGTAATCACATCCCTGTTTTATGTGAAGGATTATCCCAATATCATTCCGGTTCTCTTTTTGACAATCGGATTTGGCCTTATTGGTTTTCTGGATGATTATTTGAAAGTGGTCATGAAGCGTTCAGATGGATTGTATCCGAAACAGAAGATGGCATTGCAGATTGTAGTGACAGCTATTTTTGCATACTACATAGTGAAGATTGCTCATATTCCGCTGACAATGCTGATTCCGTTTTCAGGAGGAAAGTACTGGGATATTGGATGGTTTGCAATTCCGCTGTTGTTTGTTGCTGTAATCGGAACCGTAAACGGAACGAACTTTACAGACGGGCTGGATGGACTTGCTTCCAGTGTGACGGTACTGGTTGCAACATTCTTTACTGTGGTTGCTATTGGTACAAAGAGCGGTGTGGAGCCAATCACCTGTGCAGTAGTAGGAGCTTTGATGGGATTCCTTCTATTTAATGTGTACCCGGCGAGCGTATTTATGGGAGATACAGGATCTTTAGCTTTAGGAGGATTTGTGGCAGGTACGGCATATATGATGCAGATGCCGCTGTTTATCATCATTGTAGGGATGATTTATCTGGTAGAGGTGGCTTCCGTTATAATACAGGTCACATATTTTAAGAAGACAGGTGGAAAGAGAATTTTTAAGATGGCTCCAATTCACCATCATTTTGAACTGTGCGGGTGGTCAGAAACAAGAGTAGTGGCAGTTTTTTCTATTGTAACAGCCTTGCTTTGTCTGATTGCATTAATGGGGGTATAGGGTATGGAGATAAAAGGTAAGAAGGTACTTGTATTTGGTTCCGGCATCAGTGGTGTG
>CASERA010000263.1 GCA_949290175.1 uncultured Ruminococcus sp. | reverse complement strand
CTTTGTTAAAGTTACCCATTTTTACCATAAAAAGAATTTTGAAATTTCCAGCTAATTTATGCTTGACTTTTCATAGCTGGTCTCCATACGATAAATCTTCTTTTTTCTGGAGAGAGGAAAGACTGATCTGTTCATATGTATCTTCTTTCTGCTTCTTATTCTTACCGTCTTTCCCTGTTTTTTGGCTATTATCTTTTTCACTCCCATAACGGCGCATAAGTTTTGCAATGCTCTCATCGCTTTCATAAAATCGAAGCAACAGTTCTATCCCTTTCTGCCGGTATTTCTCAAATGTTTTATGAGAAACATCAAAGCTGTCTTCTACAGTCTGATAAAGCTGATTCTCTACATAGAGTGCATTCAGTATAGAATAGTACGGATCGCCAAGACCATAAAAACATGCCCATAACCGGCTGATACTATCTTCCTCCTCTACCAGCTCCCACATAATTCTTCGGATTTCCTCATTTCGGTTGTAGAGCTGACGATTATATTTAAGCAGCACATCTCCAAGGTCTTTATGACCACCCTTTCCCCCGGGAAGCCCACTGTAATTTGTTGACGGAAAAGCTGCTGACTCCATAATCTCGTCTGTATGCTCCAATTCCTGGTACAGGTGAAACATTTTTTTATGTATACTTTCTATCTTCTGATCTCTGTTCCGAAGAATATCTTTAATCTCCATTTCGCTGAGCTTTCTCATTCCTGCTCCTCCACTTTAAACCCTGTCATCTCCTGCCATTTGAACATACTATTTAATCTATAATATCTGCTTCTGCCGGAATCCACATATCAGGGTTAAAATTCAGCGTATATTTATATTTTTCAACATCATTAGCACCTAAATTCAAGTCTTCTACAACATATGTAACATTATCGCTCAGACCAACAAAATGCTTCACATAGGAACCATCTTCATTTTCTACAATTATTTCAAGCTGGTTATCTCCTGTATCAGCTGTAATAGACAGTTTCCCTGTCATCTGAAACAGTACATCACCCTCTATACAATTAATGACCGTCAACTGACGGACAACATTAAAATTGTCTGCTTCTTGCGAAAGATTATATGATACTCTTTCTGCTTCTGTACATCCACTGAACACCATTGCCATAATAATTCCTATCACTAATACCTTTAATGTCTTTTTCATTTTTCTTCTTCTCCTTCCTCAATATCACTATCATTTAACTCTGCAAAACACCGATATCTCCGGTCTACTTCCAATTCCGATTTGTTAATCGACACATCAGCTAATTCATCTTTCTCAACCTCATTGGAAGCTTTCATTTCCCTTGTAGGTGATATTACAATTATTATGAGTTCTATTATAATTGTCACTGCTACTTCTAAGAAAATCAGTACAAAGCTCTCTTGGTCTATTATAAGATAATTAACACCGTATAAAGTGATTCCATGGATAAAGAACATCATCAATAAATCTTTCGGCTTAAAGCCAGAGGATATCCCATCAAAAATCAGCACTAAAAAAGAGACTGACATTGTGAACAACCAAAAACTTTCTGCAAAAACGCCTTTTTTACTCTCGAAATCCGCTGGAATTTCTATTCCTTCATAAAACATCAAACTTGTTCCTATTATTGCCCAAAGTATGGTATACATGGAAATACACACTTTCGCCACTCTTCTGTTACTTTCTAACATACCCTTTTCTCCTCGCTTTCTTCTTCCATCATTCTAATGTCATCTCCTTCACATAGAATTCTATTGCACAAACGATAAGCTTCTGCCTCTCCAGCGTCTTCTCTGGAAGCATTGCCCCTTTTTCCTGATTGGAAAGCATCTCAGCAAGTTTATCTTTCTGCTCCTGAAGAAAATACCTGGGTGTATACTGTTCTTTCTGTGTATCAGGTTTTATTACCTCTGTAACAGCAGGGATTTTCCCAGACTTCGTGAATTTTTCTTCTATGGGATTCTCCGTACCGAATTTCGGTACATCCTTTTCATCAGGATTCTCCGTACCGGATTTCGGTACATCCTCTTCCACCTCCATATCTGTGTTTACTATCCTATATTGTCCTGCAACCTGCGTCTCCTCCGGTTCTTGCAGTTCTTCCGCTTTTTCTGATTTTTCTGACTCCTCCAGCTTCTCCGGCTCCTGATTTCCTTCTTTTTCTCTTTTCTCTTCCTTATATTCTTTTATTTCTTTATGTGAAATTACTCCCTTTGAAAGAAGTTCTTCTTGCTCTTCTTCCGGTAATGCTGCCAATTCTACAGCTGCACTCTTTTTTAGGCTCCCTGCTTTAAGTTCCTCTTTTCCCTTTTCTCCAAGATTTTTAGCCATCGTAAGATATTCCCCTACGGTTGTCCGCTTCAGGTTCATCTGTTTTGCCAGACGTTCCACCATGCGTCCGGTCTGCAGATGCGGAAATTCTTCCGGATATGTTTCCAGCAGATATTTCATCCGCTCCAGTTCGTGCATTTTTTCATAATCATTTTTTTCATGGAAACGGTTACTGGAATACAACTGAAATTCTGCCTGCACATCCGTTATATGCTCTACGATACAAGGGAGAAATTCATATTCTTTCTTTCCTCTCTCCTCTGCCAGTATCTTACATGCCCGGCGGCGCTTATGCCCTGCAATGATTTCATATTCATCCGTTCCTGTCTTACGTACAAGCAGATTCTGCATTACCCCGTGGTCTGCATCTATTAAATCTGCAAGCGATTCCGTCTCTAATCTGCTCTTCTCATTACAGTACTGCGCCTGATTGTCAATCAGTTTCGAGTAATGAATCCACTTCGTCTCTCTTTTGGGATGTGGAGCAGCCTTTTTTACTTCTTCCTGTCCGGAAAACATTTTGTCAAATCTTGCCATCTCCTACACCCCCTTTCCTTTCTGTCAACTGCAACAGTTCTTCTGCCAGATCCATATAATCCTGTGTTACCTGGCTTCCAGAACGGTGCTTCTTCACCGGCTTGTAGTATTCCAATGCATTGTCTATCACTGCTGACCTGCTGATACAAGTCTCTAAGAAGGGATAATCATGCTTTTCCATCAAATCCTTATAAATATTTCTCTGGGATTTTCTCCGGCTGTCCACTTTATTGGCAAATATCCTCCATTCCGGGCGCAGCTGTTCCGGCATACTGCTTAAAAACTCTTCCACCAGTGTCAGGTTATCCCTGCAGAACTTGTCCAGACACACCGGAGTCAATAAGATATCAGCTGCTATCATGGCAGATACTGTAATCCTTTCAAATGCCGGTCTGGTATCAACGATACAATAGTCATACTTTTCCTGCACATTCCACAACGCATGTTCCAACCAGTCTCTCTGAAGCACATCATCTTCTTGTAATGACGTACTCCCCTTGATAACATCAATTCCCGGATATCTGCTATGATATATGCAGCGTCTTATTTTCTCCGGCTTTTCCAGTACATTTTGCAGTGTCTGCCCGCTTTCCACTGCATTAATAAAGAACGGAGTGAGATTTCTCTGCGGTTCCGCATCTATTACCAACACTTTCTTTTTAAATGTAGAAAGACTGTATGCCAGATTCGCTGCAGATGTTGTTTTCCCAGTTCCGCCTTTTAAATTTCCTATAACAATGGTTATCATATTGACCTCCTTCGCATGCTTGCTGCACACTTTTCTTCTGTTTCCTATTTATTTCTTTATTTTTAAAGTAGGACAAAAATCACATAGAAATTTCATCACTAAAAAACATCTTGCTTACAGAAACTTCATATGCTGTTCGTTTTTCCAGCTCTGTTTCCGATATTTTTTTAACATATTCCCTGCTCTGGATTCTTCCCTCTGTCTGCACATGTCCTCCTACCTCAAAGGTGGAAGCAAATCGTGCATTTCTTCCCCAGCAGATGCAGGGTATATAATCTGACTTTCCATAGGAACGGTTCACTGCAATCAACAAATCTGCAATCTCTCTTCCCAATGGTGTCTTTCGATAGATGGGTGGTTTACAGATATATCCGTCTAAAAAGAT
>CASERA010000262.1 GCA_949290175.1 uncultured Ruminococcus sp. | reverse complement strand
TTCCCTTTTCATATGGGCATTTTCGGGGCTGCCCTTGCAACCGGACTGTCACCAGTGATAAGTATGCTGGTATTGCTTCCATATTTTCTGAAAAAAAAGAATTCTTTTCATTTGACAATTCCGAATCTTGTTCAAATGAAAAGAACTACTGCCAACATCCTTGCAAATGGTATTCCGCCTTTTCTGACCGAAGCCGCTTCCGGTGTTGTGATGTTTTTATTTAACTTTATTATTCTGAGAATTTCCGGAAACACAGGCGTCGCAGCATTCAGTGTGATCAGCGTGATTTCGCTTGTGGTAATCTCCCTGTATACCGGTTTATCACAGGGAATACAGCCATTAATTAGCCAGAATCATGGGGCAGGAAATAAGAAAAATGTGCAAACGCTTTTGCGCTATTCCCTCATAACTTCTATCCTTTTATCCATTGTGATATATGGGATTATTTTCTTTCATGCACCCCGTCTCGTTTCTGTTTTTAACAGCGAACAAGATTTGATTTTAGCCAGCTATGCAATCCCCGGCTTAAGACTTTACTTTACCGCCTGCCCGTTTATCGGATTTAACATTGTTCTTTCGACCTATTTTATTTCCATAAACTATCCGCTTCCGGCACAGATCATTTCCATACTCCGCAGCTTTTTTGTTTTAATACCAATGTCATGGCTACTCTCTTGCTACTTTGGAATGACCGGTGTCTGGCTGGCATATCCCGCAACAGAACTATTTGTATTTCTCTTTGCATTAACGAAGAGGCCGTGATAGCAGAAATCATTTTTTTCTTGTCTACGGTCGAATAGCTACCTTAATGACGCCTTCTTTTCGATTTTCAAAAATATCATATGCCTGTTCAATCTCTCTTAGTGGAAATGTATGGGTAAGTAACGGTGTCGTATCGATTTTCTTCTGTTCTATTAACCGTAAAATTTCATCACAATCACATCCGTCTACCCCTCCGGTCTTGAACGTGAGATTTTTTCCATACATTTGTGGCAATGGCAAGATCTGTTCTTCTTCATAAAGAGCCACCACAGTCACAATGGCATTTGGTCTGGCTACCTTCCATGCCAGCTCAAAAGTATTCCTTCCTCCCGCTACTTCTAGCACGCGATCAGCTCCACCATGTCTACTGTGTTGTCTGACAAATTCCTCGACATCAGTTTCTTTTGGATTTACTACAAGCACATTCGGATAATGCTCTTTCACAAATGTAATTCTCTCGTGATCCACCTCACACAAAATAATCTTTTCAGGATTCTTCAACATCACACATAAAAGTGTACAGATTCCCGTTGGCCCCCCGCCAATGATGACTACAGTATCCTCGCTTCCAATTTCAGAAATTTTTGTTGCCCAGTATCCGGTAGCCAGGACATCTCCGACAAACAATGCCTCTTCATCCGTAATTGCATTTCCAATCCGATTCAATCCCTGATTGGCATAAGGCACACGCACATATTCTGCCTGCCCTCCGTCTATCCTGCATCCCAAAGCCCATCCGCCATTTTTATCTGTGCAGTTATTCACATAACCATTTTGGCAGAAAAAGCAATTCCCACAAAAAGTCTCTACATTTACAGCTACACGATCTCCAGGTTTTACTTTGGTCACCTTGCTTCCTACTTCCTCCACAATGCCAACCATCTCATGCCCTACTGTAATTCCCGGTACCGCCCTTGGAACTGCTCCATGTTTGATATGAATATCGCTCGAACAAATACTCGCCAGCGTTACCCGGACGATTGCATCCTCTTCCTCTTGAAGAACCGGCTTCTCTTTTTCTTCCAACATAAATTTCCCCTGCTCTTTGTATGTATATGCAAGCATCTTCTTTCCTCCCAATCCTATTCAACACCGTTAACATCTATTTTTCTTTCATTTTAACTGACTTTTCCATCACCAAATACGAATGCTCCACATAGCAATCAGAAATCCTAGCAGGAACCCGAGATTAACAACTGTAAAATGCATTGTGTATCTTCTTTTTTCTTCCGGATAGGCCGCTATGAGAAAACGATACGAGATTAAACTCGCCATGGATGCGATCATAGTTCCCAATCCCCCGAGGTTTGTTCCGATAATCAATTCCGACCACTGATCTGTAAATCCTGAAAGTAATAGTGCTGCCGGAACATTGCTGATTACCTGCGAAGAAATGACCGCAGTCAATATTTCATTCCCATTCAAAATACTCTTTAGGAAATTACAAAACATAGAAATTCGCCCCATATTTCCGATAAAGATAAAAAATCCTGCAAAAGTAAGAAGAAGAGAGTAATCGATTTCTTTAAAAGTTCCACGGTCGATCACAAACACTGCCAAAATTGTCACGAGCATTACAATCCAAACAGGAAGCAAATGCGATACGCAAAGAAGACACAATAGAAAAATTATTGCATAAATAGCTACTTTCCACGGATTTTTCACCTCTTCGCTTTCCCGCATTTGTAAATCACCAAGCACAACACATTTTCTCAACAAAATCATTCCAAGCAACATCACTGCTGCAAGTAGTGTGTACGGCAGCATCAATTTAAAAAATGCACTCAATGTCATTCCTGATTTGGAATACAGATAAAGGTTCTGTGGATTCCCAATTGGGGTAAACATACTTCCTAAATTTGCCGCAACTGTCTGCATGACAACTACCGGAACAATTCGTTTTCTCATACCTGCCATCTCCAGCACCTGTATTGCAAATGGCACAAATGTGATTAAAGCTACATCATTTGTGATCAACATACTAGACACAAAACATAAAAACACAAGAATCAGTTCCATCTGCCGACTATTCTTCACAACTGTGATCAATCTTCCAGCCGCCTGTCCAAATACTCCTTCCCGGCTCAGGCCTGCCATGACTGCCATCAGACAAAATAGTAACCCTAGTGTATGAAAATCAATATAGTTCAAATATTCCATATCTGGCGGCACAACAAACGATGAGATTCCTGCCAGTATCCATGCGATCATCAAAATCTTATTCATTTTCCCTTCTCCTTATTGCATTGCGTGGGCATAATCCGCAACGATTGCAAACATCAAAAATATAACAACAAAAACCACGTTACCTCTCTCGTAAATGTATTTCTACTTTAATTTAGTAGTTCAACAGAACATATTTCTAAAATTTTTACTTAGATACATCCACCAAATCATTTAATCAATCACCCTTTTTATTACTCTTTGATTATTGTAATACCACATGTACACCACTTTATCATATTCATTGATTTCAATAACGCTATTCGGCTTTTGTCTTTCCACTTCTAATATGTACATTTCTTTTTCATATGCAAAGTTTCATTTCCTTTTCATTA
>CASERA010000261.1 GCA_949290175.1 uncultured Ruminococcus sp. | reverse complement strand
TCTACAAGAATCGGCTCAAATGCCTGAATACCAAGTCTGTGCAGTGTGGGGGCACGGTTCAGCATAACCGGGTGTTCTTTGATAACTTCTTCCAGTACATCCCATACCTCCGGCTGAAGTCTTTCTACCATCTTCTTGGCATTTTTAATATTATGAGCAGTTCCGTTTGCTACCAATTCTTTCATAACAAATGGCTTGAATAATTCAATTGCCATCTCTTTTGGTAAACCACACTGATAAATCTTCAGCTCTGGTCCAACGACGATAACAGAACGTCCGGAATAGTCAACACGTTTTCCGAGCAGGTTCTGACGGAAACGTCCTGATTTACCTTTCAGCATATCTGAAAGGGATTTCAGTGCTCTGTTCCCAGGTCCTGTAACCGGGCGTCCTCTACGACCGTTATCAATCAGCGCATCAACCGCTTCCTGAAGCATACGTTTTTCGTTACGCACGATAATATCCGGTGCACCCAGTTCCAGAAGTCTTTTCAGACGATTGTTTCTGTTGATGATTCTTCTGTATAAATCATTCAAGTCAGACGTAGCAAAACGTCCTCCATCCAACTGTACCATTGGACGGAGATCCGGCGGAATTACCGGAATCGCGGACAGAATCATCCACTCCGGCTTATTGCCGGATTCGCGGAATGCTTCCACTACTTCCAAACGTTTTACGATTCTTGCACGTTTCTGTCCTGTTGCATTGATAAGTCCTGCCTGCAGTTCTTCATACTCTTTTTCAAGATCGATAGCCTGCAGAAGTTCCTGGATTGCTTCCGCACCCATACCTACACGGAATGCTTTGCTTCCCCATTTTTCTTTCTCATCCTGGTATTCAGCCTCAGACAGAATCTGTTTATACTGCAAATCCGTCTCTCCTTTATCCAGTACGACATAAGATGCAAAATACAGCACTCTTTCCAGAGTTCTCGGGGAAATATCCAGAATCAATCCCATACGGCTTGGAATTCCTTTGAAATACCAGATATGAGATACCGGAGCTGCAAGGGCAATATGACCCATGCGCTCACGGCGTACAGATGCTTTTGTTACTTCTACACCACATCTGTCACAAACTACACCTTTATAACGGATTTTCTTATATTTTCCGCAGTGACATTCCCAGTCCTTGCTTGGTCCGAAAATTCTCTCGCAGAAAAGACCGTCTTTCTCTGGTTTTAACGTTCTATAATTAATGGTCTCCGGTTTTGTAACTTCTCCTCTGGACCATTCCATAATCTTTTCCGGTGAAGCCAGTCCGATTTTGATTGCATCAAAAGTTAACGGCTGATATTGTTGTTCATTATTGCTTGTTGGCATATAATCGGCTCCTCCTATTCTTCATCATCCATGAGTTCATTAAACTCCAATTCCATTTCAGTGTCGAAATCATCTTCCGCTTCCGGCTCTACATTCTCCAGCTCCTCGCCGATGAATTCCTGTTCTGTAAATCCGTGTTTTTCAAAAGATTCACGTTCATCACGATATTTCTTTCCTTCAATAATGGAACGAAGGTCAGTCTCACCATAATCTACTGTTTCCATGATTTCAACTTCTGTGTTGTCATCACGCAGTACGCGTACATCCAATGCAAGAGACTGCAGCTCTTTAAGCAGTACCTTGAAGGATTCCGGAATACCCGGCTCAGGAATATTCTCTCCTTTGATAATTGCCTCATACGTCTTCACACGTCCGACAACATCATCTGATTTTACTGTCAGAATCTCCTGAAGAGTATAAGATGCACCATAGGCCTCCAGAGCCCAAACCTCCATCTCTCCGAAACGCTGTCCACCGAACTGTGCTTTACCTCCCAGAGGCTGCTGTGTTACCAGTGAGTAAGGACCTGTGGAACGTGCATGGATCTTATCATCTACCAGGTGATGCAGTTTCAAATAATGCATGTGTCCGATTGTTACCGGGCTGTCAAAGAACTCTCCCGTACGTCCATCACGCAGACGAACCTTACCATCTCTTGAAAGCGGCACACCTTTCCATAAATTCCTGTGTTCTCTATTATCAGACAGATACTGGAGCACTTCCGGAAGCAGTTCCTCTCCGTGCGCCTTCTCAAAGTCTTCCCATTCCATATTTACATAATCATTTGCCAAATCCAGTGTATCCATAATGTCAATTTCGTTTGCACCATCGAATACCGGAGTGGAAATATTGAAGCCAAGTGCTTTCGCAGCAAGACTTAAATGGATTTCAAGCACCTGCCCGATGTTCATACGTGAAGGCACACCCAGCGGATTCAGTACGATATCCAGCGGACGTCCGTTTGGCAGATACGGCATATCTTCTACCGGAAGCACACGAGAAACAACACCCTTGTTACCATGACGTCCGGCCATTTTATCCCCTACGGAAATTTTTCTCTTCTGTGCAATATAGATACGCACTGCCTGATTCACTCCAGGAGAAAGTTCATCGCCATTCTCTCTTGTGAATACTTTGGCATCTACAACGATACCATATTCACCATGAGGTACTTTCAGAGAAGTGTCTCTTACTTCACGTGCTTTCTCTCCGAAAATTGCACGCAGCAGTCTCTCCTCTGCTGTCAGCTCTGTTTCTCCCTTTGGAGTTACTTTACCAACAAGAATATCTCCTGCACGTACCTCTGCACCAATGCGGATAATCCCTCTTTCATCCAGGTCTTTGAGCGCATCATCACCAACGCCCGGAATATCTCTTGTAATTTCTTCCGGTCCAAGCTTTGTATCTCTTGATTCTGCTTCGTATTCTTCAATGTGGACAGACGTATAAACATCATCCTGCACCAGTCTTTCACTCAACAGAACCGCATCCTCGTAGTTGTAACCTTCCCATGTCATAAATCCAATCAGAGGGTTCTTTCCAAGAGCCATCTCTCCCATAGAAGTAGACGGACCATCTGCGATAACCTGTCCCTCTTCTACTCTCTCACCTTTATCCACGATAGGTCTCTGATTGTAACAGTTACTCTGGTTACTGCGAAGGAATTTTGTCAGTTTATATGTTTTCTTTGTTCCATCATCATGTTTGATTGTGATGCTTGCAGATGTAGAACTATCTACAACACCAGCTCTTTCCGCAACAATACATACACCGGAATCCACTGCGGATTTTACTTCCATACCTGTTCCGACAACCGGAGCTTCTGTTGTAAGAAGCGGAACTGCCTGACGCTGCATGTTTGATCCCATCAGCGCACGGTTCGCATCATCGTTTTCCAGGAAAGGAATCAATGCAGTAGCAACGGAGAATACCATCTTTGGAGACACATCCATATAGTCAAATTTGCTTCTCTCATATTCCTGTGTCTCTTCACGATAACGACCGGATACATTCTTGCTCAGGAAATGTCCTTCTTCATCTAACGGTGTATTCGCCTGTGCTACATGATAGTTGTCCTCTTCATCAGCTGTCATGTAAACAACTTCTTCCGTAACTACTGGATTCTCCGGATCTGTTTTATCAATTCTACGGTATGGTGCCTCTACAAAACCATACTCATTAATTCTTGCATAAGTAGCAAGAGAGTTGATCAGACCGATGTTCGGACCTTCAGGAGTTTCGATTGGACACATTCTTCCATAGTGAGAATAGTGAACGTCGCGGACCTCAAATCCTGCACGATCTCTTGATAAACCACCTGGTCCCAATGCAGATAAACGTCTTTTATGAGTCAACTCACCCAGAGGGTTGTTCTGATCCATAAACTGTGACAGCTGGGAAGAACCAAAGAATTCTTTCACTGCAGCTGTTACCGGTTTGATATTAATCAGGGACTGCGGAGAAATGCCTTCCTGATCCTGTGTTGTCATTCTTTCACGAACGACTCTTTCCAATCTGGACAGACCGATTCTGTACTGATTCTGGAGAAGTTCTCCTACCGCACGAATTCGTCTGTTGCCCAAATGGTCAATGTCATCTTCATTTCCCATTCCGTATTCCAGATGGATATTATAGTTAATAGATGCTAAAATATCTTCTTTTGTAATATGCTTCGGAATCAAATCGTGGATATCTCTGCGGATCATAGATTTCAGTTCTTCGATATCTCCTGCTGATTCCTCCAAAAGTCCTGCCAGGACAGGATAATATACCTGTTCTGTTACACCGACTTCTTTCGGGTCAATATCTACCACTGCCTGTAAATCTACCATAAGGTTAGACAGAATCTTGATAT
Organism: uncultured Ruminococcus sp.; assembly: GCA_949290175.1. Classification (GTDB taxonomy): domain Bacteria; phylum Bacillota; class Clostridia; order Lachnospirales; family Lachnospiraceae; genus Mediterraneibacter. The sequence goes on along the minus strand of CASERA010000261.1, from coordinate 2,831 downwards.
TACGGGATTCATCCTCTCCCTCTACCCACAGATACGGTACAGCTGCATTCTGAATTGCATCAGCAAGCTCTGCAGTAATCAGAGTACCTTTTTCTGCAACCACCTCACCTGTAATCAGGCTCACTACATCTTCTGCCACTCTTTGACCTTTGATGCGGTTCTTTAGTGCCAGTTTTTTATTGAATTTATAACGTCCTACCTTCGCCAAATCATAGCGTCTTGAATCGAAGAACATGCTTGTAATTAAGCTCTCCGCACTATCTACTGCCAGCGGTTCTCCCGGACGTATTTTCTTATATAATTCGAGCAGACCTTCCTGATAGCTCTCTGCTGTATCTTTTCCAAAACTTGCAAGAATCTTCGGTTCTTCTCCAAACAACTCCATGATTTCTGCATTGGTTCCAATACCAAGAGCACGAATCAATACCGTTATCGGCACCTTTCTCGTTCTGTCTACACGTACATAAAAAACGTCATTGGAGTCTGTCTCATATTCCAGCCATGCACCGCGGTTTGGAATAACAGTAGAAGAATACAGTTCTTTTCCGATCTTATCATGTGCAATACCATAGTAGATTCCCGGTGAACGAACCAGCTGGCTGACTATAACACGCTCAGCACCGTTGATAACAAAGGTACCTGTCTTTGTCATCAGTGGGAGATCTCCCATAAAAATCTCATGTTCATTAATCTCATCGTTTTCTCTATTATAGAGTCTGACTCTTACTTTTAAAGGCGCGGCATAAGTTGCATCGCGTTCTTTACACTCTTCAATTGTGTATTTCACATCATCCTCACAAAGTGTGAAATCAACAAATTCCAGACTGAAATGACCAGCATAATCTGAAATTGGGGAAATATCGGCAAATACCTCTTTTAATCCCTCATCCAAAAACCATTGATAAGAATCTTTCTGGACTTCAATTAGATTCGGCATCTCTAATACTTCTTTTTGTCTGGAATAGCTCATGCGAGAACTTTTTCCAGTTATGACGGGACGAATTCTGTTTTTCTCCATATGACGTTTCACTCCTCATATATTTTTTGGCGGGCTGCGAATCGCCCTTCAATAAGTGTTATCACTCAATCGTGCAGGCTCGATTCCACAAGATTGAATAAAAACCCATAAGTTCCAGTAAATAGGAAAAGAGCCTTGTGATATATTTCCATCCTTTATGGCATACCTTTCCATAATAACGCATCTTTAACTATATCACACAACTCTTTTTTCTGTCAACATATTTTCTACTAATTTCATAAAAACCTCTTGACATCTTTCGATATCTGTGGTATTAACATATTCATTTGGTTTATGAGCCTGTTCTAAGTTTCCCGGACCATAGGACATGCAATTGAAATTTCCCAGTTTCCCAGCTATTACAGCAGTATCCGTATACCCCGGAAATGCCGTCACCTTTGCTTCGGCTCCTGTAACTTCCTTAACAGATTTTCTCAACATTTCTAAAAGTTTGGATTCCCAATGTGTCTCTACCCACGGTCTGTCTCCCGTAATTTTATAAGAGCCCTTTACTCCGGGAACCATCTGTTCTCCTGTTTCAATAGCAGAGCATACCAATTCTTCTGCTTTTTTCGTATTCATCGGCGGAACCAAACGCATATCAACTGTTACTTTGCATTTGTCTGAGACAACGTATGGACTGTATCCACCTGAAATCTGTCCAAATGTTACTGTTGACTTTCCTAATTCAGGATGGCTTTTGCATGCTTCTATTCTTTTTCTAATTTCCGCAATCATAAAGGCTGCCCCCGCAATTGCATCTGCACCTTTTTCCGGCATACTTGCATGAGCTGTGAGCCCTTTTATCTCTAATTCAAACCAGGTTCTTCCTTTATGTGCCATTTGAATATTTCCGGAAGTAGGCTCCATATCAAGAATCCAATCCTCCTTAGAAACCCACTCCCGACTCAGAACAGCTTCAGCACCTTCCATATCCCCCTCTTCATCTACAGTTCCTATAAATACAAGTGAGTTTGAAAGCTGCCAAAAATCATTTGAGCCTTTCTTCATTTTTTCTGCTGTTTCACGAAAAGCGGCAAGTGCACACGCCAGTCCGGATTTCATATCACAGGAACCCCTTCCCCAGATACATTCGTTTTCCAGTTCTCCGGAAAAAGGCTCCCGATTCCACCCCTCACCTGCGATTACCGTATCCATATGACAGATAAAAACCAGTGCAGGATGTGATAGTCTGCCGGGAAGTCTTCCATATACATTAAAACGGCCTTCCCGTACTTCATAAGTCTTCGTTTCCGCACCAGTGTTTTTCAGATAATTTAAAATAAATTCTCCAATTTTACTTTCACCGGTTCCCGGATTCGTACTTTCTATCCTAACCAGTTCTCTTGTTAATGACACTGCTTCACTCTGTATCATATACCACGTCCCCCTTTTCGTGTATAAATACTTTTCAGCATTGCAAAAACCGCAGAAGCATTTCATCTTCTGCGGTCTCATCTCTTGCTTTATGTCGGCAATTATTTCAGGTTAACTTCTGCACCTTCTGCTTCCAGTTTAGCTTTGATTTCTTCAGCTTCAGCTTTAGAAGCACCTTCTTTAACTACTTTTGGAGCTCCGTCAACTAATTCTTTAGCTTCTTTCAATCCAAGTCCTGTTACTTCACGAACAACTTTGATAACTTTAACTTTAGATGATCCAGCAGATACTAATTCTACGTCGAACTCATCTTTTTCTTCTGCTGCTCCAGCTCCGTCTCCAGCTGCTGCTGCAACTACAACTCCTGCTGCTGCAGAAACACCAAATTCTTCTTCACAAGCTTTTACTAATTCATTTAATTCTAATACAGATAAAC
>CASERA010000260.1 GCA_949290175.1 uncultured Ruminococcus sp. | reverse complement strand
TATGTATTCAGACACCGGTTTTTTCAATTGGAATTGGGCTTGCTTCTATTGTACCGTCTGTTTTGATGATAAACACCAAGATTTGGTTTGTGTATCCAATGGCGTACCCATTTTTTGTGATAACGGCTGAGTATGGAAAGTTAGCCACTAACCTTACAACATTGCGGGTTGAAATCATACCGTGGTTACCCGTCTCATTTGCTGTCACAATAATGTGCTTATTAATTTCCGGCTCTCGTTTCGGGCAGGCTGAAAGGGGATGATGGGCAGACTCTTTATTTTTATAGGGAAAGTATGCTATACTAGCAGAGAAATTTAAAAAGACAGGATTGAAATAAATGAAAGATAAGCTTCAAAGACCTTTTGTGGTCTGTATATTGGCACTGTTGTGTTGTTTTTTATGGGGAAGTGCTTTCCCATGTATCAAGATTGGTTATGAATGGCTGAACATAGAAGGTGCAGGAAGCCAGATATTATTTGCCGGATATCGTTTTTTTCTGGCGGGAGTGCTGACATTTCTGGCAGGCAGTGTAATGGAGAAGCGGATTTTGATGATTCAGAAGAGTTCCATCTCACGTGTATTTGGACAGGGAATGCTGCAGACCTTTTTACAATATCTGTGTTTCTATATCGGATTGGCGCATACAACCGGATCGAAAGGCTCTGTTATTAATGCATCTAATGCATTCTTTTCTTTGATTTTTGCACATTTTCTAATGAAATCTGAGAAAATGACATGGAAAAAAGCAATTGGTTGTCTCATTGGTTTTTCAGGAGTTATTGTAATTAACCTGGCTCCGGGAGGGATGGGAGGTGGATTCAGTCTCCTGGGAGAAGGTATGATTCTGATTTGTTCTTTTGCATATGGAGCGAGTTCTGTAACTCTGAAAATGCTTTCAGTGAGAGAGACTCCTGCGGCGATAACTGCGTATCAGTTTTTGTTTGGCGGTTCAGCCCTGATACTGACCGGAATTTTGGCTGGAGGAAGTGTTACCGGCTTTACGGTAAAATCGACGATGTTGTTTTTGTATCTGGCACTATTATCAACAGCAGCATTTAGTATTTGGGCAATTCTTCTGAAATATAATCCGGTGGGAAAGGTTGCGGTTTATGGTTTTACCATTCCGGTGTTTGGAGTCACACTTTCTGCAATCTTCCTCCATGAAGATATATTTAAAATCCAGAATCTGGCCGCACTGGTTTTGGTCAGCATAGGAATTATTTTAGTAAACCGTGTAAAGGAGTCCTGAAAATGGGTATGATACAGGCTGACAAGCTGATATATGAATATGAAAAAAGAGATGAAGAAGGCAATGTAATTGGAATGAAGCGGGCGGTGGATGGCGTGGATATTGATATCCCGGAAGGTTCATTCGTTGCGATCCTGGGCCATAACGGTTCCGGAAAATCTACGTTGGCAAAGCATATGAATGCGATTCTTGTTCCTTCCGGCGGGACGATGTGGGTCAATGGAATTGACACGAAAGAGCCGGAACGGCTTTGGGATGTCCGTCAGTCGGCCGGAATGGTGTTTCAGAATCCGGATAATCAGATTATTGGAACAGTAGTTGAGGAAGATGTAGGATTTGGATTGGAGAATCTGGGGATTCCTACGGACGAAATCTGGAAACGTGTGGAAGAGAGTTTAAAGGATGTAGGAATGCTGGAATATCGGGCGTCTTCTCCGAATAAGTTGTCCGGTGGTCAGAAACAGCGTGTTGCGATTGCCGGAGTCATTGCGATGGAGCCCAAATGTATTGTCCTGGATGAACCAACCGCAATGCTGGATCCGAATGGGCGGAAGGAAGTTATCAAAACGGTTAGAAAATTGCAGAAGGAGAAACATGTGACGGTCATTTTAATCACACATTATATGGAAGAGGTGATTGATGCCGACCAGGTGTTTGTCATGGATAAAGGGCATGTTGTGATGCATGGTACGCCAAGAGAGGTGTTCAGCAGAGAGGAAGAATTAAAGAACTACCGCTTGGATGTTCCGCAGGTGACCATGCTGGCAGCAAAGCTGAGAAAAAGAGGAATGAATATTCCGAAAGGAATTTTAAGGAAGGAAGAACTGGTGGAAGCATTATGTCAATTGAATTGAAGAATATCAATTACATTTACGGACAGGGAACTGCATATGAGAAACAGGCATTAAAGGACGTCAGTTTTCAGATTCCGCAGGGACAGTTTGTGGGAATCATAGGGCATACGGGTTCCGGGAAATCAACATTAATCCAGCATCTTAACGGACTGATTAAGGCGACATCCGGAGAACTGTATTATGACGGAAAGAATATTTACAGGGATGGATATGATATGAAATACCTCCGGAGTCAGGTAGGACTGGTATTTCAATACCCGGAACATCAGCTTTTTGAAGTTGATGTACTAAGTGATGTCTGTTTTGGACCTAAGAATCAAGGTCTGTCGAAAGAAGAATGTGAAAAGCGTGCGAGAGAGGCTTTGGAGTTGGTAGGATTTCCAAAAGATGCATATCAACAGTCTCCTTTCGAACTTTCCGGAGGGCAGAAACGCCGTGCAGCGATTGCCGGAGTTCTGGCAATGCGTCCGAAAGTTCTGGTTTTGGATGAACCAACCGCAGGACTGGATCCGCAGGGACGGGATGAAATACTCGATCAGATTGCCAGTCTGCACCGGAAGACGGGAATCACAGTCATTCTTGTATCTCACAGTATGGAAGATATTGCGAAATATGTAGAGCGTATTATTGTTATGAATCACGGAGAAAAATTTCTGGATGGAAAACCACACGAAGTTTTTTCTCATTATAAGGAATTGGAGAAGGTAGGTCTTGCGGCTCCCCAGGTGACTTATATTATGCATGAATTAAAATTGCATGGGATAGAGGTGCGGATAGATGCCTCGACTGTGGAAGAAGCGGCAGATGAGATTATAAGCTATTTTGAAAAGAAACATGGAAATGGGAAACATTTCAGTGAGAAATGTGCAGAGGGACAGGAATTATGATTAGAGATATCACGATTGGACAATATTATCCGGTAGAAAGTATCATCCACAGGCTGGATCCCAGAGTGAAGATTGTCAGTACTCTGTTGTTTCTTGTTTCCTTATTTGTACAAAAAAGTGTTTTGGGATATGTGCTGGCAACGATTTTCCTGGCAGCAGTCATACATTTAAGCAAGGTACCTTTGAAATTCATCGTAAAAGGGCTGAAGCCGATTGTTGTGCTCTTAATGATTACTGTGTTGTTCAATTTATTATTAAATAGTGGAGGAGAGGTACTGGTACGTTTCTGGATTTTCCGGATTACAGAAGATGGACTGCAGATTTCGATATATATGGCAATCCGCCTGATTTATCTGATTGCAGGCTCTTCTATTATGACATTTACAACTACTCCAAACGGACTGACCGATGGAATTGAAAAATTGCTGAGACCTTTGAATAAAATAAGGATACCGGTACATGAAGTGGCAATGATGATGTCGATTGCACTGAGATTTATTCCCATTCTTCTGGAAGAAACAGATAAGATTATGAAAGCTCAGATTGCGAGAGGTGCAGATTTGGAGAGTGGAAATATTCTGCAGAGAGCAAAGGCGATGATTCCGATTCTTGTTCCTTTATTTGTGTCTGCGTTTCGTCGTGCCAATGATTTGGCTATGGCAATGGAGGCTCGTTGTTATTGTGGAGGAGAAGGGCGCACCAAGATGAAACCGCTTGTATATCATCAGGGGGACCGGGTAGCATACGTGGTGATAATTGTATATCTGGCGGCGGTGATTGGAATAGGAAGATTTGTGCCGTTTCATCTGTGGATATTCTAAAAATAACAGAAGAAACGGGAGAAGCAGGAGGTTATATGAAGAAAATCAAGCTGACTGTCGCTTATGACGGGACAAATTACTGCGGCTGGCAGATTCAGCCGAATGGTATTACGATTGAGGAGGTATTGAACCGGAAATTATCAAAGTTGACGGGAGAGGATATTACAGTAATCGGAGCAAGCAGGACAGATTCCGGAGTACATGCTTTAGGAAATGTGGCAGTATTTGATACAGAAACGTCAATCCCGCCGGACCGGATTTCCTATGCATTAAATCAGCAGCTTCCGGAAGACATTGTTATTGTAAAATCCGAGGAAGTGCCGCAGGACTGGCATCCCAGATATTGCAATTCAATAAAAACTTACGAATATCGAATTCAAAATTCAAAAGTACCGGACCCTACCAGACGGCTGACACATTATTTTGTTTCATTTGATTTGGATGTAGAGGCTATGAAGCAGGCGGCAGAATATCTTGTTGGAGAACATGATTATGCGAGTTTCTGCAATGTACGGACAAATGTAGAAGATACAATACGGACCATATACAGCCTGGATATCATGAAACAGAGGGATGAAATTACGATACGTATCCAAGGCAATGGATTCTTGTATAATATGGTTCGGATTATCGCAGGGACTTTGGTACGCGTAGGGAGAGGATTTTATACACCGGAACAGGTGAAAGAAATTCTGGAGGCTAAGAACCGTCAGGCAGCAGGAGTGACTGCACCGCCACAGGGATTATTTTTGATGGGAATAGAATATAGGTAAGGAACTTCGAGGTTGTGAAATAAAGGAAAGAAGTATATAATGGGATTAGTTTGACGGAAAGAGTAAAAATATATCAGCCGGAGGCGAAATATCTGTGGCCTGGTATAGAGTGAGGAGGAAGAAAATGATGAAGATTTATGAAGCGAAAGATTATAAAGAGATGAGTAGAAAAGCTGCAAATATCATTTCTGCACAAGTGATCATGAAACCAGACTGTGTGCTTGGTCTTGCAACAGGTTCTACCCCGATTGGTACATATGATCAGCTGATTGAATGGTACAAGAAAGGCGATTTAGACTTTTCAGATGTAGTTACAGTGAATCTGGATGAGTATAAGGGCTTGGATCGTACAAATGATCAGAGCTATTACTATTTTATGCATGAACATTTATTTAATCATGTGAATATCAAAGAAGAAAATACAAATATTCCAAATGGGATGGAGCCGGATTCAGACAAGGAATGTGCGCGTTATGAAGAAAAGATTCGCGCTCTTGGCGGTGTGGATTTGCAGCTGCTCGGGCTGGGACACAATGGACATATCGGATTCAATGAACCATGTGAAGAGTTTGAGAAAGAGACACATTGTGTTGAATTGACAGAGAGCACAATTGAAGCAAACAAACGATTCTTTGCTTCTGCAGATGAAGTTCCGAGACAGGCATATACAATGGGAATCAAAACCATTATGCAGGCGAAAAAGATTCTGATTGTTGTCAGTGGAGAAGATAAAGCGGATATTGTAAGAGATGCATTCTTCGGACCAGTGACTCCATCTGTTCCAGCATCCATTCTCCAGATGCATAAGGATGTGATTCTGGTTGCAGATGCTGCTGCATTGTCCAAGATTTCCAGATAAGTTTCTGATTAGTACATTTGTACGAAATTATAAATAAAAAATAAACAATATTACCAAAATATAAATTGAAGGTTCCGGGACGGTTGACTTAGTCAGCCGTCTTTGTTATATTTTATGTATAAGATAAATCATGTTGGATTGTTACTGTCAGGCAGGCAAAACCAGTTTTATAAGAGAAAGGAGGGATTAACCTATTCTCTTATAAAGACTGGTTTTTTTTATTAATAAATTGCTTTTAAAAGCAATCGCCGAAAGAGGGTTCAAAAAGATATGGTAATAACAAAAATCATAAATAATAATATTGTATCGGCATTTGATGATGAAGGCAGAGAAGCCGTAATTATGGGACGCGGGTTGGGATTCGGAACAAAAATAGGAAACGAAGTTGCAGAATCTAAGATAGAGAAAATTTTTCAAATTAAAAGTCATAGTCTTACAGAACAGTTCACAGAACTGTTGACCCACATACCGTTGGAACATGTGCAGATTTCATATGATATTATTGCTTATGCCAAAAAGATTTTGAAATTGAAGCTAAATCAGAATATCTATGTGACGCTTACGGATCATATTAACTTTGCGATTAACAGGTATCACCAGGGAATTAAACCTGAAAATGCTCTGCTTTGGGAGATTAAAAGATTTTATTCACAGGAATATCAGATAGGAGTGTATGCAGTAAAAATTATCAAAGAAAGACTGCATATCACTCTTTCAGAAGATGAGTCTGGATTTATCGCACTGCATTTTGTGAATGCAGAGTATGGTACTTGTATTTGTGACGCTATAAAATTTCCGAATCTGGTAAAAAAGATTTTGGAAATTGTAAAAGAGGAGCTCCACATAGAATTTGATGAGGATTCCCTGCATTATGAGAGGTTTGTTACGCATATCAAATTTTTGATTCAAAGAGTTTACAGAAAAGAACTGCTTTCAGATGAAGAGTTGGAATTGGCAGAAATGATGCAAAAAAAGTATAAAAGAGAATACATATGTAGTAAGAAAGTAGCTGAATTCATTCAAAAAGAAACACAGTGCAGTTTATCAGGGGAGGAAGTTATGTATATGGCAATTCATATCCGAAGAGTAACAGCAGTAGAAGAATGACGGGAGGGAAGTATATGTTGGATTTTTTAAAAAACAGAAAGCAAAAAATATCCCATGTATTAGGGGCTCCGGTAAAAGGAAAAACAGTATCCCTGAAGAAAGTAAATGATCCCACGTTTCGTGAGGAAATTTTGGGCAAAGGACTTGCAATGATTCCGTACGAAGGAAAGATTTATGCTCCGGCAGATGGGCAAATCGGAATCGTATTTGATACGCTCCATGCAATCAGTATGACGACAGAATACGGTGCAGAGGTACTGATTCATGTAGGTTTAGATACCGTGCAGATGAAAGGAGAGGGGTTTGAAGGGCATGTAAAAGCCGGTGATACAGTGAAAAAGGGAGAACTTCTTCTGACAGTGGATTTGGAAAAAATAAAGGCTGCCGGATATGACATCATTACGCCGATGCTCATCTGTAATACAACGGGCTATGAAAGCGTAAAAGGGAGAACCGATATAGAAGTGAATCCCGGGGAGGATGTACTTATCATTGAAGAAAAATAATGTTTCGCCGAATTTTTTGTATTTTAAACCGGGATATATACCGGATTAAAATAGATAAAGGGATGAATAAGAGAAGGAGGAAAAGTATGAAGTATTTGCAAAGGTTAGGAAAATCATTAATGCTCCCGGTTGCATGTCTTCCGGCAGCAGGTATCCTGATGGGTATTGGTTACATGTTGGCTCCTGCAGCAATGGCAGGAGAAGTTGCCGGTTTTACAACGGGCGGAGTTGCATATACGATAGGATTCTTTCTGATTAAAGCCGGTGGTGCTTTGATTGATAACATGTCATGGCTGTTTGCAGTCGGTGTTGCGGTTGGTATGTCCGATGACAGTGACGGAACGGCAGGACTGGCAGGTCTTGTATCCTGGCTGATGATTACGAAACTGTTAAGTACAACAGTTGTAGGAGGTCTGACGGGTGTCGCTCCGGAAGAGGTGGATGCTGCCTTTGGTAAGATTGAAAACCAGTTTATCGGTATCCTTGCAGGTATCATCGGAGCGACATGCTACAACAAATTCAAAGGTACGAAACTTCCGGATGCACTTTCATTCTTCAGTGGAAAGCGTGCAGTAGCGATTGTGACTGCAGGAGTGTCCATTATTGCAGCAGCAATTCTGTTTGTGGTATGGCCATTTATTTACAATGCGCTGGTTGCTCTTGGAGAGGGAATTTTAGGTCTTGATGTACTCGGTGTTGGATTTTATGTATTCTTCAACAGATTGCTGATTCCATTTGGTCTGCATCATGCATTGAATTCCGTATTCTGGTTCGATGTGGCAAGTATCAATGACTTGTCTAACTTCTGGGCAGGAAC
>CASERA010000259.1 GCA_949290175.1 uncultured Ruminococcus sp. | reverse complement strand
GTTCATGCTGGTCATGACGCCGTTGGCATCTCCTTCTCTCACTGTTGTTTCAAATGCTCGCAGATAAATCTCACGGATGGACTGTTCGTTCGCAAACATCGCTCCTCCGGTCCGATTCGTCTCCTGATCATTAACTGCAAAATGCTTAATCGTCACGATAACACCCTTTTCCTGCGCGCCTCTTACTTCTGCTGCCCCCATTTTACCTGCAAGAAAGCTGTCCTCTGAATAATACTCAAAGTTTCTGCCCGAAAATGCAGTGCGGTGTGTATTCATAGCTGGAGCATACCAGATGGACACTCCGGAATACAGGCTGTCTTCTCCTACCAGCCTTCCCATTTCCTCGACAAGTTCTACATTCCATGTAGATGCAAGCACTACTTCCGGCGGATACGCCATACAGCCCACGCCGCCCATCAAGGTACTTGAAATTCCGGCAGGTCCGTCCTTATCCAGTGTTCCCGGAATATTGATGGATTCCAGAGGAATCGTTGCGTAACCGCCCATCCTGACGAAATCCCACAAATCCTCCTCTGGAATCTGGCTGAGCAATGCCTCCCATCTCTCATCTTCATAGTCTGCCCCAATCATATCCACTACGGAAAGCTCGCCGTATTCCTCACTGATGACCCCCTGTTCTTCTGTCTCTCCTGAACTACTGCTTCCAGTCTCATCTGATACAGAGATTTCCAGATCTGCTAAAAGTTCTGCCGGTGCTGTCATTGCACCATTTTGATAAGTCTGCGGCCATGTTCCCTCCCAGTCACTTCTGCTCAGATAAGTGAACTCCGGATCATAGTAACAGATATCTGCCGCCTCAAACTGATTGGATATTGTATTTCCCGTGCTTGCCAAGGCATAAGTCTGTGCGTCCAATTCTTCCTGAGTATATCTGTAAGCCATGGACGCATTTCCTTCCGCATCCATACCGTCTGATACAGACTTGCCCTTTGCCGCCAAAATATTGTTCAATGCCTCATGTGCATCCTCCGCAGCGGTCAAATAATAATCTCCGGCATCCACAATATAAGTTCCGTATCCATCAGCATCGTAAGATTTCATCTCTTCCTTGTCCACACTGACCACAACCGTCTCGGAAGCTCCCGGCTCGAGTTCTTCCGTCTTGTCGAATCCCACCAGTTCTACGGATGCCTTCTCAATATGATTCTCCCTGTCATAATCCGTATACGGGGACTGCATATAAACCTGCACGATTTCTTTGCCGGCCATTTTTCCCGTATTCGTCACTGTCACGGATACATCAAAGGTATCTTCAGTCTCTTCTACATGGTAATCACTCCATGTAAATTCCGTATAAGAAAGTCCGTAACCGAACGGAAACTGTACTTCATCCACATAATTGTAATTCTCTGCAGATTCATTTCCAAGAACAACATCTTCATACCGAGTCTCATAATAGCGATATCCGACATAGATTCCCTCCGCATAGACCATGTATTTGTTCCCCGCATCGACCTGACTATTGGTAATAGTATAATCTCCGAAATTCTCCATTGCCGGGGCACTCAGAACATCGTATGCATATGTATCCACCAGACCACCGGAAGGATTCGTCTCTCCTGTGAGTACGTCCCCCACCGCATAAGCACCGGTCTGTCCGAGTGCACCAATCCACAGACACGCATCCACATCAAATTCATCGATAAACCCCAGCTCCATCGGGTTGGATGAATTAATAATAACAATCACCTTATCAAACTCCCTGCACACTTCTTTCATCATGTCCCGCTCTTCTTTTGACAGTTCAAGATAATGTGCTTCATCCTTGTTCTCTTTATCAAATGACAGATCTGAACTCTCTCCGCCGGAACGCCCAATTACCACCACAGCAGCATCAGAGTATTCCGCATAACTGGCTTTTACCTCATCTGTGTAGACCTCCTGAGGTACTTCATTTACCGCGAAGCCGCCCTGTCCGGTCACGCTGGGAACCTGCTTGCGGTAAGCGCTTCCTTCTCCCGTCTCATAGAAGTCCCACAGTACCGGATTTTGGGTAAGTCCTGCCCGCTCCAGCGATTTATCAAGACGTATAGCTGTTGCCGTATTCACGGAACCTGCCCCCGTCCCGCCATATACAAGATCCACGCTGTCCTGACCGAACACAGATACTTTTTCTGTGCCATTCAGTGGAAGCGTATTTTCTTCATTCTTCAGCAGTACGATTCCCTCATCCAAGATTGTCTCACACATATCCTCCTCATGAGAAATAAGTGCCTCCGTAGAGGTATAATCACTCTCGAAATATTGTGTGCCCTCCGAGTCCACAATCTTATAATTTTTCTGTCCTAATGTTACATTCAATGTCTGTGCAAAAATACTGCTTGCTATTGGAATCGCAACGAGTGCCACAGTACTCAGTACTGTGATAATTCCCGTAAAGATACCTCCTAAAATGCGCAGAATACGGATTATAGTTTTTCCCGCCTTCATATACTTCCTCCTTCTCATCTGCCGTCTCCTTATCCTTCTCATACATAATCCGAATAGACGGCATTCTCCTTTGTGATATTGTAAAACTATCATACATAGGATATACTTATTTATATATTTTTTAGATAATTTATGATTCTTTAGATAACATTTTTCAGAAAGAGAGGTGCTCATATGGACCGACAATTTTATGATTTTATATTTAATCTCCGTGCCAGCCAGTTCAGACACCACACTCCGGAGTTTGAACAGGAGCTGCACTATAAACTTCTTAGCCCTTTTCACCAGAACTTGGATTGTACCGCATTCTCTCCCCACGGTTTCGAAGGAGTAATCTCAGAAAGTCGGCAGAGAGAATACCGCAACTTCATGATTGGATGTACATTTATCTACTGCCGTCTTGCCCTGCAGGAACACGCTGATTCTGAACAGGCATATTATATCAACGACTATTATCTTGCCAAGGCAGAGACAATATTTAATGAAAATGACTTGATGGTACTTCTTGAACAGATGATTATGTCATACAGAAATCTTATCCTGTTAGCATCCACTCCGTCTTACGGATATCCGATTGATAAGTGTATCAACTATATTACCCAGAATCTGTACTCTTCCTTAACTTTGAAACAGGTAGCTGATTATATGAAAATGTCCCCATCCTACTTAACTACCCTGTTCAGGGAACATGTAGGTGAATCTGCATATCAGTATATCCAACGCCGCAAATATAAAGAGGCACAGATGCTCCTCACGCATACATCAAAATCATTGACAGAGATTTCTGACGCACTGGGGTATAACAGTCTCGCACATTTCTCAAGAATCTTTAAGACTTACTCAGGAATGGCACCCGGTCGGTACAGAAAAGAGCACAGCAATGCAGGACTATTTGAACGCGAAGAGGACTTCCACACATCCTGAATGTACGGAAGCCCCTCATCTTATAAAACCCACATCCTATTCTTTATTTTTCTATTTCACTTTCTTTTCCGATACAATAATAACTTTCTCCTTTCGGAATCTCCGTATGGTCAGCACAACCATCAGCACGATTATAACGACTCCAGCCACATTTACTCCTACAATCACTTTATCTACAAGAGTCATGGAGTCCTTAAACACACTGCCTGGCATTGCTCCGTTCATCGCCTTAGAATTGGCTATGGTGTAAAGCATCCGGTGCATCGCCGCTCTGCCGTAGTGATAGGTTGCCTTATCATTTTCGTCGTAGTCAAATCGTGCCGACTCTTCTGCGTAAGTCAGTTTCCCGTCAGCACCTGCTTCCAGCATCTGATATCCATCCATGAACACTCCCGTGTTAGCGTTATCTGTCAGAACAAATCCATTGAATGCCCACTCGTCACGGAGAATTCCCGTAATCAGCGGATATGATGCGCCCGTCCATGTACTACCGATACGGTTGAATGCTGTCATGACTGCCTGGCACGCCCGAATCTCACGAGTTGCATTCTCATAAGTTCCGTCTTCATTCTGCCGTACATAATTCAATTCCACGTCACCGACCTTCATACACATTTCAAACGGAATAAGATAGATTTCCCTTGCCGCTTGTTCATTCAGCCATGTACACAAACCATACTGTCCTGTCCTATCTCCTCTGTGATTCTCCTGGTCATTGAACGCAAAATGCTTGATATACGTATACATTCCCTTGGATGCCGCACCATAAACTTCACGGGATGCAACTATTCCTGACAGGAATGGGTCCTCTGAATAATATTCACCGTTTCTTCCAGAGAACGGGGTGCGGTGGATGTTCATGGACGGTGCATACCAGCCATCCGCCCCTCCTAAAATTGCCTCATTTCCAATCATAGTACCATATTCAGACGCCAGATCCTGATTCCATGTCTGCGCTAAGGTCATCATATTTGGGAACATTGCACCCGTACCACCATATATCAGCCCTGATGCCGTATCTGCATCAGTACAAAACGGCTTATTCACAGACTCAAGGAAATCAGTACCATATCCTGACTGGGCGATCATTGTAAAATAGTCATTTGGTGTAAGCTGATCGAGTAGGTCATCCCACAGCGGATCGTCAAAATCAAGTCCACGCATATCAATCAATGTCAACCCGTTGTCCTTTCCATACACAATCTCATCGTCAAAACTCTCCGGGACTTCCGGATTACCAGAATCAAATGCATCAATTTCTGCCAAAGACTCAGCATCGATTGTCTTTGTATATACATAAGAAACCGGATTGCCTTCCTCATCGGTACCGTTAATCTCGTTTCCCCATGTGCTAATCTCGGTTCCAACCTCGCCGTCATGTTGCGGCCATGTTCCCTGCCAGTCACTTCTTGACAGATATGTTATCTCTCCCTGTGCATCATCAAAGAGATTGGTAATCTCTTCTCCACTGTAGCTATCTTTTTTATATGTGGTTATATCTGTATCTGTATTCGCCGGAACATATTCTGATACCAATTCTGCATTTCCCTCTGCCGTCATCCTATCGACGGACGCTCCCTTTACGGTAAGAATATTATTCACTGCGTCATGAGCATTCTTACCTGCTGTAATATAGTACGTTCCTGCATCGAGAATATAGGTTTTCGCATTCGTATAATCATAAGATTTTAGCTGTTCTTCATTAAATGTAACCGTTACCGTCTCCGTCTGTCCTGGTTCAAGCATCTGAGTCTTCCCATAACCTACTAGTTCCACTGATGCTTTCTCCACGGTATTTGCCTTGTCATAATCCGTATACGGGCTCTGTACATAGATTTCTACCACATCTTTTCCTGCCACATCTCCCGTATTCGTCACATCCACGGTCACTGTACATTCCTTGCCGTCCCATGATGTAGTCTGGTTACTCCACTCAAAGGTAGTGTATGACAGTCCGTATCCAAAAGGATAACACACCTCTGACTGATAATCATAATCTCCGGCATTCCCCTGTCCGAGAACCACATCCTCGTAGCGTGTTTCGTAGTATTTGTATCCCACATAGATTCCTTCTGCATAGCTTACATAATTGTATCTCGTAGGTGTTCCATCCTCGTTATAATACTGATAATCTCCGAAGTTCTGAGCTGCTGGAGATGCAAGTGCATCGGCCGCAAATGTATCTACCGTGCGTCCTGACGGATTGACCACACCCGTAAGCACATCCGGCAAAGCCAGTAGCCCGTCCGGAGCATAGATAACTGAATGAATATTCGGGAAATCAGCCAGCCAATCAAGTTCGAGAGCCGCATTGGATGTTACCACAAGTACCGTGTTCTCAAAATTGTCATTCAGATACTGCAATATCTCCAGCTCTGTGGAGTCCGGCTCCAAATAGCTTTTCTGCCTATCCACCTCACTGTCGGCATGGTTGTACATGGAACGCGGCATGTCGCGTCCCTCACCTGCCACACGTTTCAGTACATACACTGGAACAGTTCCCTCAAGGCTAGACATCACTTCCACATCCTCCTCGATTATTGAAAGCGGACATTCATTAATCCTGAAATCCTCTGCATCCCCAAAACTGACAGAGCCACTAGCCAGCCCGTAATCTTTACCTGCGCCTTCCACATAGAAATTCCACAGTGTATCATTAACCTTCACACCCTTGGCATTAAAAGCATCCTTCAGCGTACTGCCTCCACCCAACATCCCGCCGCCGATGGAAAGTTTAGCTGAATTGGCACTAAAGAAACTGAAAGTTGTGTCCCCGGAAAACGGCAGATAACTCTCATCATTTTTCAACAGGACGATCCCTTCTTCAGATATCCTCTGCTTTAAGTTATCCTCCGCTGCGGTGATCTCATCTTCCGTATAATCAGACTTATTGTACTCCAGGTCCAGGCTCTCGGTTTGCACATTAGAGTTGTTGATTGTCTTGCCCACATCTCCAAGAATACTGTTGACCATTCTGTCGTTTGCCCTGAGCACGGTATTCGCCACGACCATCAGTACAACCATGATGATCACTAGAAACAGTGACAGAACCGTACGGATAATCTTTCCCGCTATCCCTTTCTTTGTTTTCTCTTTTTTCTTCATTCACATTTTCCTCCTTCCAGAATTCTGGTTCTGGGAGGCATCTTATCACAAACAGGAAGATTTCTGCCACAGTCCGCCCCAGATTGTCACTTTTATGTCGTAACTTGTCAGTACTGTTGCACATCTGCCAAAAGCCATGCAGCCAATTCGAGCTGATATATAACAATAATTACTTGCCAGATGCTTACTGTATTGTTGGAAATGTCAGACGCAGGAGAAAGATATGTTCCTCTGCCTCAATTGTAACAAAGCCGTGATACCTTTCTACAATCTGAATGATACTCTTCACACCAAACCCATGATAATTCTTATCCTGTTTGCTCGTGACGGGAAGCCCGTCTTTCATCACAATTTCTCCCTGGTAACGGTTTTCTATCTGAACAAAGATAAGCCCTGCCTTTTGATGGAGAAGAAGACTGACAACCCGCTCTTCCTCCGGCAAATCCTGCACCCCTTCTATTGCATTATCCAGTGCATTTCCGAAAAGGGTATAGAGTTCCATTGCATCCATAAATTCAAGCTGTTTTCCATCAGCAATGCATGTCAGTGTAATATGCTTCTGATTACAGAGCAGACTTTTTTCTGTCAGAACCGTATCCAAAATCGTATTCCCCGTTTTCAGAATAGAGTCATAGATCATCACCGAATCTTCTATTGAATCTATTACATCGCTCCGCTTTTCCAAATTGTCGATCATTCTGAGTGCCGCCACTTGATGCTTAAGATCATGACATTTTCTATTGATAATATCTATTGTCTCCCTCGACATTTCATACTGAACCTTTGCCCGTACCCAGAGTTGCTCCCGGAAATTGAGTTCTGCCTGAAGATTGAGCTGCTTCTGCTGTTTGACCTGACCGTACAGAACAAAAGTACAGCAGAAAAGTGCGTAGATTCCATGTATAAATTCAAAATCATATTTTGATGCCGCGATGCTCATGAGCAGCACCACAAACAAGGTGCTTGCCATCAGACCTGCAGAGCTTAAGGCCCCGGTTACATAATGCCCTTCATGCAGCATCTTTTTGGCAAACATAAAATATGCAATCAGATATACTGTGATATGAATCAAAAAATACAGCGGTCTCCCGCTGTTGGCACACAATGTCCCCGTAAGCCCGTTCACGATCAGACGGATACCATATGCTATATGTTCTGTAAGATATGCACAGGATATACAATAAACTGCTTCTCTGAATGACACACGGCACAACAGTCTGACAGCAATCACCATAACCAGAATCATCTGCGCAAAGGTCATGCCAACTGCCAGATACATGAAATATTTTACGAACTTATCCAACTGTACCGCTTCTACAAGTTCTGTCTGTGAAAACTGATTTATACCCACCGTAAACAAAAACGCAGAAATTTTCCCCGGCAATCCTGTTCATCTTCTACGACTGCAATCCGTATCATCTGTATCCCCCTTTTGCTCTCTTTTCCTTCATCTATCCCCAGTTTTACTGCTGATATATCTTATACAAAATCCCGGAGGCTATTCCAATGCAGTAAAAACTGGTCTATCCTCCGGGATTGTTTTCCTTGAACACATCTATTACTGTCCGGATTCCCCTTCCTTTGTATTCATCATTGCTATTTGTCTAAATCATACGGTGTTTCCTGATATACATAGTAGTTCAGCCAGTTCGTATATAGGTTATTCGCATGAGATCGCCAAATCAACTCCGGCTTATTATCCGGATTGTTTTCAGGATAATAATTTACTGGAAGCTGAATCTCTGCCCCTTTCTCTCTGTCTCTTTTATATTCAGAGTCCAGCGTCATACGGTCATATTCGGGATGTCCCATCACGAATATCTGACGTCCCTCTTTCGCCATACACAAGAATAGACCAGCTTCCTGAGAATCTGCAAGAACAACCAGCCGTTCATCTGCATCCACCTGATTTAGCGGAATCTCAGTATGCCTGGAATGAGGCGCATAAAATACATCATCAAATCCTCTCAATAAAGGAATCTTACGTTCTCTCACATGATGTTTAAATACTCCAAACATCTTTTCCGGAAGCTGAACTTTGTCAATCCCATAATGATGATAAATTCCAGCCTGTGCTCCCCAGCAAAGATGCAGCGTAGAAGTTACATTTGTCACAGTCCAGTCCATAATCTCCTTCAATTCATCCCAGTAGTCCACCTCTTCAAACGGCATCTGCTCTACCGGCGCTCCTGTTATAATAAACCCGTCAAACTTCTGATGCTTTATCTCTTCGAAGGACTGATAAAATTTATTAATATGACTGGTAGAAGTATTTTTGGATACATGACTGGATACTCTCACAAATACCACGTCTACCTGCAAAGGTGTATTGGAAAGGGAACGAAGAATCTGAAGTTCCGTATCCTCTTTCAACGGCATCAGATTCAAAAGTGCAATCTTAATCGGACGGATATCCTGATGCGCTGCCCGATATTCATCCATCACAAATATATTCTCATGTTCCAATATTTCTTTTGCCGGTAAATCATTTTGTACTCGAATTGGCATAACTATTCCCCTTAATCTTTCTTTTTTTCTTTTATATCATTCTCAGGTGTACTGTTTTCCTCACCCTCTTCTGTTTGTTTTTCCGGATTCACATAATTTCCCTCATTATCTACATAACTCATTTCCCCATATGCTGCCGTATCAATTGGCAAAGAGCGCTTCTCCAGTTGATGATTGATGAGCATCTTCATCACATAATAAATCACGGCAAACGTAGGAACGCCTAAAATCATACCGACAAATCCAAACATTCCGCCTCCAAACAAAATAGAGAATACAACCCAAAATGCCGACAGCCCGGTAGAATCTCCCAGAATCTTCGGACCGATAATATTTCCGTCCAACTGCTGGAGCAGAAAAATGAAAATAATGAAATAAATTCCCATCTTTGGATCTGATAGAAGTATCAAAATGGCACTTGGGATGGCACCTATATATGGACCAAAAAACGGAATTACATTTGTCACACCTACAATCACACTTACTAACATCGTATAGGGCATATGTAAAAGCGATAATCCCAGAAAACACAATATACCGATAATCACAGAATCTATAATTTTACCTATAATAAATCCTCCGAAAATCTGATTGCTCTTAATCGTCAAATGGAGTACCATATTAGCTCTGTCCGGTCTTAATACAGCATACACCATTTTCTTGCACTGACTGGAAAACTTTTCTTTGCTGAACAAAATATAAACAGAAACAATAACTCCAATCAGAAAATAAAACAGTTCCTTTAAAATATTAATTACACCTACTGTCAGATTAGACATCACTACATTAACCTGATTCAAAAGATCTGTTCTCATCCATGTCTGCAGTGCATCACTCGCCTGCTTTAACAGTGATTCCGTTATCCGTCCAATTGTAGTATTATTTTGAGAAGTTATCTGTGTCACTTCTGCTATAAACTGATTCAACTGACTTGGCACAGTTACAATCATATTACGGATACTTCGGTATAATTCCGGAACCATCATGTTACATAATACAATAATAATCAGAAACAAGATGACTAATGAAAAAACGATACCGATTCCCCGTGAAATCTGCTCTGCTTTTTTTAGATTTGGAAAATACTTTTTCAAAAACGGCTTTAAATATTTCTCTACAGATTTTACAATCGGATTTAAAAGATATGCAATCGCCATTCCATAAATAATGGGTTTCAGCACCTGATAGATTTGCGAGAATACCTTTGAAATATTTGTCATTCTAAGCAATGCAAAATAAAATGCAATACATGCCGCAACAACTAAAAATGTCCGAATACTCCGGCTCATCTGATGCCAAAATCTGGATGGTCCTTTATTCCTAAACGATGGCTGGGATGCGTAATAACTATTTGACCGTTGTTCCACTTCTCCATGCCTCTTCTCTGTTTTCCCTTTCATATGTAGCCTTACGTCCTTTCCTGAATTCTGCAAGCGTGTTTATTATACCTCTTTCTGACCAGGAACGTCAACCTGGTTGACCCCCATCCAGCAAAAAGCACCGCCTGTTTTCTGCGATGCTTTTCCATACCATTTCTATCTCTTATTAAATATAAAATTCTTTTCTTACCCTCTGTACTGGAAGGTCGCACA
The DNA here is from genome assembly GCA_949290175.1 of uncultured Ruminococcus sp. Classification (GTDB taxonomy): domain Bacteria; phylum Bacillota; class Clostridia; order Lachnospirales; family Lachnospiraceae; genus Mediterraneibacter. The sequence continues at coordinate 937 of CASERA010000259.1, read as the reverse complement.
TTCTGTTTCTTCTTTTTGCGAAGCACTGCCGCCCTCTACACTGATTTTTCCTGCTTCACATTTGCAGCTGTTATTATACATACATTCACGTGCCTTACAGTCTACACCGGAACGGTCAGATGCCATCCGGGAACTCTCACCATAAGCATTGCCATAGCTGTTACTGTAACTGTCTCCTTTTCTTTCCTGGAAACTGTCGCAGCAAGTTTCTTCTGCATCTCTTGCCTGGCTTCCTCCAACTTGAATTTCGTCCAGCATACACAGGAATTGTTCATTGTGTACACAAGTCTGCACTGTACATTTTAATTCTGGCATAATGATACCTCCTTCTTTATTTACAAAATCAGTATCATTATGCCCTCAAAATTTTTTATTTATTCGGAATTTATTTCTCTTCTTTTGATTTTACTTCACGGATTGTTTTATCTGCAACTTCTTTCAGGATTGCTGCAATAAATTCATCCAGGCTCTTCTGACCTTCATCTCCCTCAAATCTGCTTCTTACAGAGACTTTTCCTTCTTCCTCTTCTTTTGCTCCTACAACAAGCATGTAAGGAATCTTCTTCATCTGCGCTTCACGGATTTTATATCCGATTTTTTCTGCGCGTGTATCGATTTCTGCGCGAATTCCTGCACGGCTCAGTTCTCCCAGCACTTTCTGTCCGTATTCCATATATTTATCTGAAATCGGAAGTACTTTCACCTGTACCGGAGCCAACCATGTCGGGAATGCCCCTGCAAAATGTTCAATCAGAATACCAATAAATCTCTCAATAGAACCGAATACAACACGGTGAATCATAATCGGTCTGTGTTTCTCTCCATCAGCACCTGTATATTCCAATTCAAAACGAAGCGGAAGCTGGAAGTCAAGCTGAATTGTTCCGCACTGCCATGTTCTACCTAAGCTATCTTCAAGATGAAAATCTATCTTTGG
>CASERA010000258.1 GCA_949290175.1 uncultured Ruminococcus sp. | reverse complement strand
CCGCGATTGTCTGTCTTACTTAACACTAGCTTACATTATACTATGCTTTTTTAGGAATGTCTACCACATCTTCAATCAGATTATTTCCATCTGCTGCTGTTGTAGCCAACTCATCACATCGTTCATTCTGCGGGTGTCCGTCATGTCCCTTTACCCAATGAAAGGTTACCCGATGCTTTTCCTTTGCCTCTAAAAGTCGTTTCCACAAATCCACATTCTTCACCGGTTCGTTTTTGCCGCGTTTCCAGCCTTTTTTCAGCCAATTATCTACCCAATGCTGATTAAAGGCATCTACTACATATTTAGAATCAGAATATACCTGCACTTCACAGGGACGGTTCAGTGCCTCCAGACCGACAATCACTGCCATCAGTTCCATCCTGTTATTTGTTGTCCTGACGTATCCCTGAGACATTTCCTTTTTGTGCAGCTGTCCTTTCGGATCTACATATTCTAAAACTGCACCATAACCTCCCGGTCCGTCCGGATTTCCCCGTGCCGCGCCGTCTGTATATAGCTTTACCTGCATCATTTTTACTCCATCTTCTTTTTCATTCTTATAATTCTTTCAGCTCAAAAATCTGGCCTTCCTTTTGAATTTCGACAATGCAGCTAAGATATTCTTCTGTGCATTTTTCAATTTTCAAACGTTCAAAAATCCCATAGTTCTCCCAAAAATGCATTGGAAATACATATTTTGTCCGGGTCCTCTTCATAAAGCAATCCAGACCCCAGCAATATTGTTCCCCGAGCCTTGGATCCACCGGAACAAATGCAACATCAATCTTTTCCTGCTGCAGCTTGTTAATTTCCCTCTGATAATCCCTGCGCATCTTCGTATTATATTCCTCGCTCTCTTCTGCCCAGTGCCACCAGTTCAAATCTCCTGCATGATAAAATGTCTTTTCTTTATAGTGGATTAAAAATGCAACACCCTCATCTGTGGAGCGAAGTGTTCGGATTACTGCACCATCTACTGAAATTTCCTCATTCGGTTTTACAAAAACAGTATCTCCATCTGCCAGTTCTCCCGGATTCACATCATCCGAAATAATATACTTGATATTTGGTACAGTTTTTCGCAAAGAAAACACTTCTTTCCGGTAATGGTCATAGTGTACATGACTGACAAATACAAAAAGTTTTTTCTTAGGATCAAACTTTGGAAATTCTCCTTTATAATAATCAAACAAGAAGCAGGCATCCTGCATTTCCAATAAAAATCCACTGTGTCCTAAATATGTTACCCGCATCATAAGTTCAGCATCTCCACAGCATTTACCAGCTCCGGCAGGATATACTCCAGACCTTCTTTCGCTGTCTGTGCACTTTCCGGCAGGTTCACAATCACTGTATTCTTGCGAATTCCTGCTGCTGATCTGTCCAGAATTGCTTTCTTGGAATAACGCATCGTATACGCACGTACCGCCTCCGGAATTCCAGGAAGCAGACGATCTGCCACATCCATCAGCGCATCCGGTGCACAGTCACTTTCTGCATATCCTACTGCTCCCGTAGTTAAAATCAACTCTGCTGAATGATCATCCGCAATTCTTTCCATAATAGAAGCCGCTACTTTACGGTCACGTGGAATCACACGAACTGCAGCAATCTCAAAACCAACCTGCTCCAACATTCGTTTCAAGGCACTCGCTGCTGCACTTCCTCTCTTTGCTTTATAACTTTCTGTATCTAATGTAAAAATTGCTGCTTTCATCTATTTGTACCTCTTTCTTGATTTCTTTCCAGATTATCCGAGAATTCTCCTATATTTTCAATACATCTGGTAACCAAATGCTCAAATTCATCTGCCCGTTTATCCGCAATTGCCTGCACATCCAGGTGGCTTAACTCTTTCCCGGAAATTCCACTTGCCATATTAGAGATACAGGAAATTCCACAAACGCGCATGCCCGCATGGCGAGCTGCAATCGCCTCACATGCTGTACTCATCCCCACAGCATCTGCTCCTATTGTTGTATACATTCTGATTTCCGCAGGACTTTCAAAATTCGGACCTGTGGTCTGGAGATAAACACCTTCCTGTAAAAGAATCTCTTCCTCCCGGGCAGTACGACGGATAATTTGCTGCAAATCTACATCGTAAATATGAGACATATCCGGAAAACGCACTCCCAGTTCGGAAACATTTTCTCCAATCAACGGAGATGGAACAAAACTGGAAATCTGATCTGTAATCAGCATAAAATCTCCAACCCGGAACGTCTCATTCATCCCTCCTGCCGCATTTGTCAAAAATAAAATTTCCACTCCCATCATCTTCATCAGCCTTACAGGAAGCACCACTTCCTCCATAGAATATCCTTCATAATAATGGACCCGCCCTTTCATTACAACTGTCGGCACCTTTCCGATATATCCAAACAAAAAACGGCCATCATGTCCTTCTACTGTAGAAACCGGAAACCCAGGAATATCTCCATATGGAATCTGGCATTCAACATTCATGTTCTTTGCATATTCACCTAAACCAGAACCTAGAATCAGACCGATTTTCGGACAAAAATCCGCCTTGGTTTTATAGAATTCATAACATGTTTTTAAAAGCTCATATTGTCTGCCCATACTTTATCTCCGCTGCCTATTCATATGTATTGTTTTACAAAATATTTTATATAATGATACAAACCAGGCCTCCATTACTGTCATTTACAATTTTCTGCATGGTATCCTGCAGTTTCACCTGACTTTCATCATTAATCATTGTAATCTTATTCCGCATTCCATCCATCACCAGCTCTTCGATGGATTTCCCGAAAATATTCGTTCCCCATACTCCCTGGGGAGTTTCGCTCTCTGATTTGATATATTCCACTAAATCCTGTGCCTGTTGCTCACTTCCCACAATCGGTGCAATCTCTGTCTCAATATTTGCCCGTATCATATGTACAGAAGGTGCTTCTGAACGAATTTTCACTCCATACTTACTTCCCTGTTTAATGATAATCGGCTCATCCAGAGTAATCTCTTCTTTTTGAGGCCTGACGACTCCATATCCCTTCATTTTTACATCTGCAAACGCATCCTTAATCTGTGTATACTCTTCTTTCATCGCAGATAATTCTTTCATTGTAGAAATTAATTCGTATTCACTATTTATCTGTGTTCCGGTCAGCTCACTGAGTACTTCATAATAATACTGTTCTTTAAACTCTATCTGAATTCTGACTCTTCCGGTATCCATTTCGATTTTCTGAATACTTGCTTTTTCTATGTAAATACTCTCAGTTTGCAGTGGATTACCTGCCGCACTACGGATATCTGCCATTCCTTCCATAATTTCCCGTACATTCTGAAGTAAATCTGCTTTTACCTTATGCGTCTGCGGAAGCATTTCTACCCACTTGGGAATGTAGAATTCTACTTCTGAAACAGGAAACTCATATAGCACCTGTCTCATAATATTATGAATGTCTTCACTTCTCAACTGTTCACAGTTTACCGGAAGTACAGAAACCTGATATTTTTCCTGCAGTTCCTCCTGAAGTTCTTTTGCATCACTGCTCAGAGGTTTCTGCGTATTTAGAAGGACAATGAATGGCTTTCCTATCGCTTGAAGTTCTTTTACCGTCTTTTCTTCCGCTGCGATGTAGTTTTCTCTTGGAAGTTCACCAATACTTCCGTCTGTTGTCACTACAATACCTATGGTCGCATGGTCATGAATTACCTTCTGTGTTCCGATGGCAGCCGCTTTAGTAAATGGAATTTCATACTCAAACCAGGGTGTTTTCACCTGACGTTCTACATCATTTTCCACATGTCCCGAAGCTCCCTCCACCATGTAACCCACACAATCTATCAGTCGGATTTTCACCTCTACATCCTCTGATAATTGAATTGCCGCCGCTTCCTTTGGTACAAATTTGGGTTCTGTCGTCATAATCGTCGTACCGGATGCGGACTGTGGCAGCTCATCCTTTGTCCGTTCCCTGGCATGCTCATCCGTCATATTCGGCAGCACAAGCAAATCCATAAAACGTTTTATAAAGGTTGACTTGCCTGTCCGAACCGGACCTACAACTCCAATATAAATTTCACCATTTGTCCGTGCCCTCATATCTTTGTATAACTGAAATGAATCCATAGAATTTACCCCCTTGTTCTGCTGATACCAATGTATGCATGTTTTCAGGGGATTATTACATCTATATGGAAGTGTCTTATTTTTTCTCTACTCTTCTCCCGTCCACGGCAGGGATGCATGTTCACTCTTAGACTCCCGCATCATCAATTCTTCTACCGCTTTAGCAGGATCCTTTCCTTCAAAAAGCACTTCATTCACCTGCTCTACAATCGGCATGGAAACTCCGTATTTGGACGCAAGCGCTCTTGCCGCTTTCGCGGAGTAAACACCTTCCACCACCATCTGAACTTCATCCATCGCCTGCTGCATAGTTCTGCCCTGTCCAATCAAATATCCTGCTTTCCGATTACGGCTGTGCACACTGGCACAGGTTACAATCAAATCTCCGATTCCCGTCAATCCGGTAAATGTTTCGATTTTCCCACCCATCTTCACACCAAGACGTGCTATTTCTGCAATACCTCTCGTAATCAGCGCTGCTTTTGTATTATCTCCATATCCAAGTCCGTCTGCAATTCCGGCTGCCAAAGCGATTACATTTTTTAAGGAACCTCCAAGCTCAATCCCCAAAATATCCGGACTTGTATAAACACGAAATACTTTGCTTATAAACATAGACTGCAGATATTCTGCTGTTTTTCTGGATTTTGCTCCCACCACGCATGTAGTAGGAAGTTTTCTTCCTACTTCTTCCGCATGACTTGGTCCGGACAAAACTGCTACATCTGCTTGCGGAATTTCTTCTTCTATCTGCATGGACAGTGTCATTAAAGAACTCTCTTCAATTCCTTTTGCTACATCCACAATAATCTGTCCTTCTGCCACATATGGCTTCATTTTCTTTGCTGTCGCCCTTGTGAACGGAGACGGTACTGCAAGTACCAGAAAATCTTTTCCTTCAATCGCCTCCCTGAGTTCATTTGTAATTTGAATTGCCTCTGGAATCTTTACACCCGGAAGCTTTGTTTCATGCTCTCGCTTCTCTGACAGTAATTTTACTTCCGCTGCATCAATTGACCAGATTGTCACCTTATGTCCATTCTCATGCAACAGTATGGAAAGTGCCGTTCCCCAACTTCCTGCTCCTAACACACCTACATTCGCCATCTTTTTCCTCCTTCATGCTGTTCTGAATGTCATTTCTGACCTTCTTCCCCTTTTCGATATGGTGGGGAAGGTATTTGTATGTAATTATTTAACCCGACTATTTTTTTGAAGAACCGATTTTGTTCTCTGTTCCTTTCAAGAGACGTACGATATTTGCTCTGTGACGCCACCATGCCAATACCATTAGTAAAAAGGTTACGACATACAATTCATACAGATGGGTGAGTTCCATTGCAAATCCACCCATCTGTCCGCAATAAATTACTTCTCCCAGGAAAATTATCGTCACCAGCAAAGAACCTGCCGAAACATAACGGCTTATTGCAACTACGAGAATAAACGCCGCCAGTGGAATCGGTGCCATCCACAACTTTGTGGAAATAACAAGTCCTGCCAGAACCGCAATTCCTTTTCCCCCTTTAAAATGCAGATAAAAAGGGTAATTGTGTCCCAGTGTCACCCCTGCTCCCGTATACATCGCCAAAAGTGGAAGATACTCGCTTCCCTTAAAAATCTGACGAACAAGAAAAATTGCCAGCACACATTTCAGCACATCTCCGGCAAATGTCATGAGTCCTGCTTTGATTCCCAGAACACGTAAGGCATTTGTAGAGCCGGAATTCCCGCTGCCTTTCTGTCTGATATCCACATGATTCAGCTTACCTACAAAATATCCGGTCTGAAAAAGACCAAACACATATCCGATGAGAAGACAAATGATTCGCTCCATACCTATTGATCCTTTTCCTTTCTTTCTCTAATAAAGAATTTCAGTGATGTACCTCTGAAACCAAATGCCTCCCTGATTTTATTTTCCAGATAACGTGTATAAGAAAAATGCATCAGCTCCTTATCATTTTCAATAATAACAAAAGTAGGCGGCTTCACAGCTACCTGGGTAATATAATACAGCTTCAGTCTCTTTCCTTTATCTGACGGAGGCTGCTGCATTGCCACTGCTTCCATCATGATTTCATTGAGCACACCTGTGGCAATTCGCAGTGTCTGACTGTCAATTACCATATCAATCATATCATACAGCTTATTCAGCCTCTGCCCCGTTTTTGCAGACACATACATAATTTCTGCATAAGGCATGTAAGAAAGTGTGGTACGGATATCATTTTCATATATCTTCATCGTCTTGTCATTTTTCTCAATAGCATCCCACTTGTTGACGACAATGATGACACCTTTTCCCCGTTCATGCGCAATTCCGGCAATTTTAGCATCCTGCTCTGTGACCCCTTCAGTTGCATCAATCACCATCAGGACCACATCGGCACGTTCTACCGCAGTTACCGTACGGATGATACTGAAACGCTCCAGTTCCTCCTTAATTTTATTTTTACGGCGCAGTCCCGCTGTATCAATAAAAATATACTCTCTTCCGTCATGTATAATTTCTGTATCAATGGCATCTCTTGTCGTTCCAGCCACATCAGAAACAATCACACGGTTCTCACCAAGCAGTTTATTAATAATAGAAGATTTTCCAACGTTTGGCTTTCCGACAATCGCAATTCTTGGACGTTCATCCTCTTCTTCCTCTCCTGCCCCTTCCGGAAAATGAGAAGTTACCTCATCCAGCATATCTCCAATTCCCAGTCTGGATGCCGCTGAAACCGGAACCGGATCTCCGATTCCCAGATTATAAAATTCATATACATCCGGCATAAATTTTTCAAAATTATCCACTTTATTTACAACAAGCACAACCGGCTTTCCAGATCTTCGCAGCATATCTGCTACTTTAGAATCCGCATCCACAAGTCCCTGTCTTACATCTGTGATGAATATAATAACATCTGCCGTATCAATTGCAATCTGCGCCTGTTCCCTCATCTGAGAAAGAATTACATCTCTGCTGTCCGGCTCAATTCCTCCTGTATCAATCATGGTGAATTCCTTGTCCAACCAGGATACATCTGCATAAATACGGTCCCTGGTTACGCCAGGAGTGTCTTTAACAATGGAAATCCTCTCCCCGGCAAGGGTGTTGAACAATGTAGATTTTCCAACGTTTGGTCTTCCTACAATCGCTACTACTGGTTTACTCATATCTTTTTTACTACCTTTCTTTTATTCAATACCGGACTCGTTTACCAGTTCGGTTTATCCTTACTGTCTTGTGCATTACTTCCTTCTGCGGTCCACGCTTAAATCCTCATTACTATAAGCACCAATCACCGCATTCAGTAAATCCTGCCCGCTTGATTTTACAATATCTATTGGCACTTGTAAAGAATTCTCCACATCCTCCACTGTAAAATCATCCAAAAAAACCGGTTCTCCAATTCTCAGCATATTACACGGAAGCAGCAATACTTCTCCCAGAGGTTTCCCTTTTAGCTGTCCCATCAAATCCTGCCCCGTAATCAGTCCGGATACCGTAATTCTCTCTCCAAAAAAATCATTTCTGATTTCATATAAATGAATCTTAATATGCGGGAATTTTTCCTGAATTTTTCCTGTTATTTTCTTCAAATAAGGATACATCAATTTTCCTGTTGCCAAAGAAATTTCCCGGACACGGTCATCTCCAACTGTCTTCTCCAGAGCTTCTCCCACCTCATTAAAGAGAAGACGCATCATTCCAACACCGTTTTCAAGCTGAAGGTATCCGTCATATCTTTCCTCTTCCGGTACTTTCTGTCCTGCCAGAATATACCACTCATCTCCTGCATGGATGAAATGGGTACCATGCTCCTGATAAATCTTGTCCTGCCACCTGTGAATAATTTCCAAGACCTGATTTGCGTCTTCTTTTGTGAATGGCTCCAGGGGATGCAGCCTCTCT
>CASERA010000257.1 GCA_949290175.1 uncultured Ruminococcus sp. | reverse complement strand
CTTGCCTGTCCGCACTTTCGGAGGACGTGCTTTCGCATATCCATTTTCATATGAATTCTCAATAATTGCATATTCATTTGCCTTTGTTGCCACAGGTTCTTCATTCAGTCCGCAGGTGCAGGCATTTTCACAGAGAGCCGGGCATACCCGGGACGTGAATTCCGGGAAATTATTCGTCTTAATCAACCGGTAGTATGCTTCTTCCCAGTTTCCGTTATAAATCAAATCATTCCACTCCGGAATCAGATTGTGCAGGGGGCAGCCGCTTGCCATGCCATTCAGGTTCAGTCCTGACTGACAGAACGGTACCCCGCATGCCATACACCTTGCACCCTGAAGTTCCTGCTCCTCTTTTGACAGGGGCGTATAGAATTCATTGAAATGTTTGATTCGTTCTAACGGCTTTAGCGCCGTTTTGTCCTGCCTTTCATATTCCATAAATCCTGTTGGTTTTCCCACGTTTCCTGCGCCTCCTATCTTCCATTTTTAATCTGATTGAATGCTTCAATCTTTGCCTGTTCGCTGCTCAATCCTTTTTCTTCCATCTGCAGGATTGCTGACATCATTTTCTCATAGTCTTCCGGAATTACTTTCTTGAATTTCGGAAGATATTCTTTAAAGTGATCCAGAATTTCTTTTCCAATTTCAGAATTTGTATAAGATACATGCTCCTGAATCATATTCTTTAATTCCTGAACGTCATACTTATCTGTTACGCGTTCAATATTGACCATCTCTTTATTAATTTTCTTATACAAATCATTGTCCATATCCAACACATAAGCAATGCCGCCGCTCATACCTGCCGCAAAGTTTTTTCCAGTCTGTCCCAGAACAACCACACAGCCGCCTGTCATATATTCACATCCGTGATCACCGACTCCTTCGACTACCTCTCTCACACCGGAATTTCTGACACAGAAACGTTCCCCGGCAACACCATTAATAAATGCTTTTCCACTGGTAGCTCCATAAAATGCCACGTTTCCGATGATGATATTTTCATCTGCTTTGAATTTTGAACCCCTGGGAGGACACACAACCAGCTTTCCGCCAGAAAGACCTTTTCCAAAATAATCATTACTGTCTCCGACAAGTTCCAATGTCAACCCTTTTGGAATAAACGCTCCGAAACTCTGTCCGCCGGCTCCTTTGCATTTGATAACATAACTGTCTTCCTCCAGACCTTCCGGATAACGCCTTGTAATTTCTGAGCCAAAAATTGTTCCAAATGTACGATTGATATTCGTTACATCCACTTCCATGCTTCGTTTCTGTTTCTTCTCCAATGCCGGAAGCAGCCCTTTTAAAAGTACTGTTTCATCCAATGTTTTTTCCAGTTCAAAATCATAAGCTTTCTTTGGATTGAAAATCGTATGTTTTCTGTCCTTCACATACGGGTTGTACAGAACGCTGCTCAAATCCAACGTTTCCGCACGTTCTGAAGTAGGAACCTCTTTCACCTTTAGAAGGTCTGTTCTCCCAACCAGTTCATCTACCGTACGCACACCTAATTTCGCCATGTATTCCCGTAGTTCTTCTGCAATGAACTTCATAAAGTTCATGACATACTCTGGCTTTCCTTTGAACCGTTTTCTCAACTCCGGATTCTGTGTTGCCACACCTACCGGACAAGTATCCAGATTGCAGACACGCATCATCACGCATCCCATTGTAACCAGCGGCGCTGTTGCAAATCCATATTCCTCCGCACCCAGCAGTGCTGCAATTGCAACATCTCTTCCGCTCATCAGCTTTCCATCTGTCTCAATCCGAACTCTGTCACGCAGTCCGTTTTCCATCAAGGTCTGATGTGTTTCTGCGAGTCCCAATTCCCACGGAAGCCCTGCATTGTGGATAGAACTTCCCGGCGCTGCACCTGTTCCTCCATCATAACCTGAAATCAGAATCACCTGCGCTCCGGCTTTTGCAACACCAGCCGCAATCGTACCTACTCCTGCCTCGGATACCAGCTTAACTGAGATTCTGGCAGTCTTATTCGCATTTTTACAGTCATAAATTAACTGTGCCAAATCTTCAATCGAATAGATATCATGATGCGGCGGAGGTGAAATCAAGCTTACTCCCGGTGTAGAGTGACGTGTCTTCGCTACCCACGGATAAACTTTTCCTCCCGGTAAATGACCGCCTTCTCCCGGTTTTGCGCCCTGTGCCATCTTAATCTGAATTTCCTGTGCACTGACCAGATACCGGCTGGTAACACCGAAACGTCCTGATGCCACCTGTTTGATTGCAGAACACCTGTCTGTATCCAGACGTTCAATGTCTTCTCCACCTTCTCCACTGTTTGATTTTCCATGCAGACGGTTCATCGCAATTGCCAGTGTTTCATGTGCTTCTTTTGAAATGGAGCCATATGACATCGCTCCCGTTTTAAACCGGGTCACAATGGAATCCACACTCTCCACTTCTTCAATCGGCACCCCTTTTTTCGGATACTGAAAATCAAGCTGTCCCCGAAGATTAATTTTCTCGCCTTCTTCGTCTACCATCTTCGTATACTGTTTGAACATCTCATAGTCTCCGCATTTTGTTGCCTGCTGAAGCATATGGATAGTCTGCGGATTATACAGATG
>CASERA010000256.1 GCA_949290175.1 uncultured Ruminococcus sp. | reverse complement strand
CCCTTGTCTTTGGCTATGTCTTTCCCACTACTAGGGCAGACTAGGGACTTGCACCCATTAGAAACGTGCGCCGCCAGGCGCACGAAAAAAGAACCCCTATTGCAAACACACAATAGGGGTTCTTTGTTATTTTACCAAATCAGCCAATGTAAAGTTGTCTACATATTCATTAATAACACTCCACATTCCTTCCCAGAATGAAACAGTCGTACACTTTTCTCTCATCGGACAGCGATTCGGAGAATCTTCGATACATGTTACCGGCACCAGACTGCCCTCCGTTGTCCGGAGAATCTCTCCTGCGGTATATTCCTCTGGTTTTCTTGCAAGCATATACCCGCCGTTGTTTCCTCTGCAGCTTTTTACATATCCTGCTTTGGTGAGCAGCGGCATAATCTGTTCCATATATTTCAGTGTGATCGCCTGTCTCTGGGCAATATCCTTCAATCGGATATATTCTCCATTATCATGCATTGCCAGATCAGCCATAATCCTTAGAGCGTAGCGCCCTTTTGTAGAAATCTTCATAACCTCATACCTTTCCATAAATACTTAGATGATTATAGCACATTTTTTTCGTATCTGTAACCGCTTCATTTCTCTTGGTTTTGATCCGCAATTCGCTCTTCCTGCATACTTGAGAAGATTTCATATTTTCACACTTCAACCTTATACTTTTCTATCAAATTTCTATACAGAATGGACTTGACAACAGTCCTGCCTGATTACATAACAATCCATTTTTCGGTGCCTCCGACCACGCATATCTTACTTGTTTCACTTCTTGCACCATGTCACATACAATCCGTATCTGATTCTTTTCCAGAACAGCCGGCACAAAAATAAACTGTCCATCTTCTCCGGCAATCTCAAATTCTTCCGGTTCTTTATCTTCAATCGTGCATAATTCTTTTCCATCACAAGTTTCAAATTGAAGAATGATTTCTTTTTCTTGTTTTTCATACCCTAAAAGCTGCGGGCCACACCATACCAGATTCTCATTGTAAATCAATTTTTCTATCGCCAGAAAAACCCGATAAGCAACCCCTTTTTTATTCGTGGGATGTAAATCATTCTCTTCTCCTAAATCCAAGTTCACAGTGACAGCCACGTCCGGCAGCTGTTCTGCTTTTTTCTGGGCTTCTCTAATCATCGGCCATGCTTCACCAGGTGCGATATCTACCGCACAATTTGGAAGCTGTACAATTACAAAAGGTAATCGGCTTTGCTTCCAACGTTTTCTCCAATCTTTTATCATTCTCTGTAAAAGATCCCTGTATTTTTCAGGTGCCGAATCATTGGATTCTCCCTGATACCAGACGACTCCTTTTACTGTGTAGGGAAGGCAGGGTGAAACCATTCCCTGAAATAAACCTGTGGGTTTTCGATTGATAAAATCCTGAACAGGTGCCGGGGAACAACTTGCGGTAACTTGATATTTCCAGATTCCGTCCAGAGAAATCGCCTGTTCGGATTCTCCTACAATTTCATATTTTTTCCCCGGAGTTACCCGCCCTTTTCCGTCCCGACATATCAACTCTATCAAGAGTTCATTTTCCCCTTCCTTAAGCACTCCTTTTGGTATCTCATATCTTCGGGGCGGAAAACAGTATCCTGTCTGCCCCACTTTCACCCCATTAATATACATTTTGTCACTGTCCACCAATGTACCAAATCTCAAAACTGCCTGTTCCTTCGCCATCTCCACATCTGCAAAAAACGTCTTTTTCAACCGCAGAGCACCACAGAAGTTATCCAAACCCTGTCCTAAAAAATAACCGGGAATTTTAATTTCTTTCCAAGGTAGGTCTCCTACATTTTTTCTCTGCCTTTCTAAATTTTCATACCATTCTTTTTCTTCCATTTCTTGTTTTCTAAGAATTGATTCTCGATATGATTGATTTTGATACTGTCTTCTAATTTTCAACAATTCAGAATCATGTGCAATCCCTTCTCGACTCATCCATGCTTCTATCGGAGTTCCTCCCAAACTAAGGTCTATGATTCCGATTGGAATCTTGTGTTTTTCATACAAGTATTTTCCCAGAAAATAAGAGATAGCAGAAACTTCTTCCAGATTCTCCTTTACACAAGCCATCCATTCTGCCTGTTTATGATTTTCCAGTTCTTCCGAAAACTCCATACATTCCTTCACTTTATATAGATGTACTTCCTCACATCCTCCTGTCTGAAATTCTTCTGGAAACCGCTCTCGCACTCTTTGCATAGGTAATTCCATATTCGACTGACCGGCACATACAAAAACATCTCCTACATAAACTTCTGACAATTTCTTTCTGTCACCATCCTCTGAACAAATCATCATTTCAAAAGGACCTCCGGGACTTAAGTTTTCCAATTCTATTTCAAATTTTCCATCATCATCCGTGTACATCTTCCATTTCCTGTCTTGAAACGTAAGTGTAATTTCCCTGTTTTCTTTTGCCCATCCCCAGATTCGCGCTTTTTCTGCGTACTGCAATACACACCCATTTTGGAACAAT
>CASERA010000255.1 GCA_949290175.1 uncultured Ruminococcus sp. | reverse complement strand
GGATTTTATGGCTGATATTATGGAGACAAATGCGGATAACAGCCCGGTAAGTGTGGATTTATATGAAGTATTTCATTTAGATTAGAGCAAAATAATATTTTTAAAGAAAAGATTTGTACTGTTAGAACCCCTAGTTTAGATTTATATCTAAATAGGGGTTCTTATATTCTTCTTATTTTAAAATTATTGGATTTTTGAGCGATACTCTTTTGGCGTCTTTCCAATTAATTTTTTAAATATTTTTGTAAAATAATTAACATCGGGAATACCACATTGCTGGGCAATGGTCTGGATCTGCATATTTGTGGAATTCAGCAGGAAAAGAGCATATTCTACACGTTTACGGTTCACATATTCTGTCAGAGGCATTCCGGTTTCTTTCTTAAATAGAGAAGAAAGATAACTGGAATTTACATTTAGAAGCTGTGCCTGGGTTTTAAGGCTCAAATCAGCTGTCAGGTCAGTATTAATCCGTATCATTACCTTTCGGATGAGAAGGGAATAATTTTTGACCGAATGATTTTTTACAAGCAGACAGTATTTTCGAACAATTTCTTTCATCAGTGATATACCGGCCTCAACAGAGAGAATCGTCTCTATCTTATAAGCGAAAGAAGAGGACAGGCTGTCGATATAAAGCGGATGGACAGCACCATGTTCAGCGGCTTTTCGAAGCAGTGTGTTGCAGATAATAAGATAATTTTTTAAGTTCTGTACCGGATTTGCAATCCGGCGTTCAATCCATTGAGAAGACATACTTCCTATCAGCATTTCAGCTTTGTGTGCCTGACCCTGAGAAACTGCCAGTATCAGCTGGTTTTCCATTGCGTAGCGTTCTTCCAGTATCTTCATACTAAGAAAGGGATCTTCCGTTTTTTTAATTACAGAATTTTTAGGGATTGGCTCAAGAGCTATAACAATTGAGTTTTCTACATCCACCAGAGAAAAATTATCTATGCTGCCCCATAGACGTTCTCCCAGTGCATTTAAAATAGACAGCAGTGTCCCCTCGTGTGGAATCAGAACCAGATTATGATAATATTTCTCTAATTGTGAGAGCTGCTCCCGAGTGAGAGAAAATTTCTGGCTGATATCAAGCAAATCTTTTTGTGAAATCGCCGTCAATGTATAGGGACCGATGAGGACATAAGGGGTTTCTTTCGTATCAGGAAGCTGAAATAGAATATAGCTGCAAAGGAAATCATCTAAAACACGGTAAATATTATTCGGCTCGCATACAAAAGGAAATTGATATAGTATCTTTCGGGTATCGGTGTCTGGTGCAAGTAAATGCCTCAGTCCCAGGTCCGGCTCACATTCTGGTATTTGTTCTAAAGAATTATTCAGAATACGGACATGCACGTTCATGTTCTTTAGAATCTGCTGGAAAAATTGTAATTCTGTATCGTAATGCATGGAAAACCTCCTTCTAATACGATGAATCGTAATTTTTTCTCTATTATCGTATAATTTTTAGGTGATTTCAAGGATAAGTAAAAAAATTACGAAAAATACAAAAGATTTTCCTCACAGGTAGGAGAGAAATAGAGTATAGTTATAATCAAATTTGGAGGTGGAAATATGTTAAATTATTCAATGCTATATCCTAAAACAACAGTTTCAAGAAGAGCCGTTTCTATGGACGGTATGTGGAAATTCCATCTGGATGCGATGGAGATTGGGGAAAAAGAAGGATGGACAGAAGGTCTTCCGGGAGAAGAGAGGATACCGGTTCCTGCAAGTTTTCAGGATTTTTACACAGAGAAAGATATCCGGGAATATGCGGGAGATTTATGGTATGAAAAAGATGTTTTTGTTCCTGGAGAATGGGAGGGCAAACAAATTCTGGTAAGATTTGGTGCTGCAACACACCGTGCATCTGTTTATGTGAATGGATTAAAGATTACAGAACATGAAGGTGGATTCCTTCCATTCTGTGCGGATGTAACGGAAATCGTTCGCTATAATGCGCACAATAAAGTAGTCGTGAAGGTAAACAATGAACTGACTGTAACCAACATTCCATGTGGAGAAACTATCACACTGTCAAATGGAAAGAAAATGGCAAAGCCATATTTTGATTTCTTTAATTATTCGGGGCTTCAAAGATCCGTTTATCTGATGGCAGTTCCGAAAGAATCTGTTTTTGATATTGATTTGGATTATGAATTATGCGGAGACGATGCAAAGGTGTCTTATGAGATTAAGACAACAGGGGAACATCCCGTACAGCTGACTCTTTTGGATGCAGAGGGAAATAAAACTGCAGAAGCAGAAGGCAAAAAAGGAGTATTGAATGTACGGAATGCACGCCTTTGGAATGTACATGATGCATACTTGTATCGTCTGGTTATCCGGATCATGGATGAAAATGAAGTAATAGATGAATATGAGGAAGAAATTGGAATCCGTACAGTTGAAGTACAGGGTACAAAGATTCTTTTGAATGGCAAACCGATATACTTAAAAGGATTTGGGAAGCATGAAGACAGCGATGTTGTAGGCCGCGGATTTAACATTGGTGTGATGAAAAGAGATTTTGAGCTGATGAAATGGATTGGAGCAAACTCTTTGCGTACTTCCCACTATCCTTACAGTGAAGAAATCTATCAGATGGCAGACAGAGAGGGATTCCTGATTATTGATGAGGTTCCGGCAGTTGGACTTTTTGCAAGCTTAATGAACTTTATGGAAGCAAGTACTGGAAAGAAAACAGCATTTTTTGAGAAAGAAACAACGCCGATTCTGCTTCAGGCACACTTAAAAGCAGTAGAAGAGATGATTGCCAGAGATAAGAATCATCCAAGTGTTATTGCATGGAGCTTGTTAAATGAGCCGGATACCAGCAGTAAAGCAGCAGTTCCATATTTCAAAGAGGTATTTGAAAAGGCTCATGAACTGGATGTGCAGAAACGTCCGCGTACATTTGCGCTGATTATGAATTCTGTGCCGGGAGTGTGTCAATGCTATCAATTCAGCGATATTATTGCACTGAACCGCTATTATGGATGGTATGTTAAAGGCGGATACGAACTTGTTGATGCAGAAGAGCTGTTCCGTAAAGAAATGGATGCATGGAAGGATCTGAATCTGGATAAACCATTTATTTTTACGGAATATGGAGCAGATACATTGGGAGAGGAACATAAACTTCCATCCGTAATGTGGAGTCAGGAATATCAGAAAGAGTATCTGGAGATGACAAACAAGGTATTTGATTCTTATGATTTCATCAAAGGAGAGCAGATATGGAATTTTGCAGATTTCCAGACCACAGAGGGAATTCTCCGTGTGAATGGTAATAAGAAGGGGGTATTCACAAGACAAAGACAACCAAAAGATGCGGCATATCTTCTGAAAAAGCGCTGGGAAGAACTGCCATTGGATTATAAGGGATGAGGAATTGGAATGAGGAGAGGTTATGGAGACGAAAACAGTGAAAAAATTTGGATTTAAAGACAAGTTAGGGTATATGTTCGGCGACTTCGGAAACAATTTCACATTTATACTTTCCAGCTCGATTTTAATGAAATTCTATTCAGATGTTATGGGTGTTTCCGTAGGAATTGTCGGTATGATGATGATGATTGCACGTTTTGTAGATGCGCTCACAGATATCGCAATGGGGCAGATTGCAGATAGAAGTAAGCCAAGGGCGAAGGGAAAATTCCTTCCATGGATTCGCAGAATGTGCGGTCCGGTAGCGATTGCCTCTTTCCTGATGTATGCTACATGGTTCCAGAATATGCCGATGGCATTTAAGATTTTTTGGATGTTCTTTACATATCTGCTTTGGGGAAGTGTTTTCTACACAAGTATCAATATTCCCTACGGCTCTATGGCATCTGCAATTTCCGGGGAGCCGAAAGACCGTGCAGAACTGTCAAATTACAGAACAATCGGCGCAACTTTAGCAGGTACGTGTATTGGTGTAGTACTGCCATTGGTAGTATACTATAAAGATGCAAACGGAAACTCCGTATTATCCGGACCAAAGACCACTATGGCAGCTTTAATTTGCTCGATTGGTGCAGTTATTTGTTATCTGCTTTGCTACTATATGACGACAGAGCGTGTGAAAGTAGAACAGAAAACAGATAAATTTAATCTGGGAGAAATGGTTTCGGGATTGGTTCACAATAAAGCACTTATAGGTATTGTAGTATCTTCTGTATGTATGCTGCTTGTACAGCTGACATCACAGACAATGAACTCTTATGTATATCCAAACTATTTTGGTAATACGCAGGCACAGGCAGCAGCGGGATTAATTGCACTTGTTATGATATTTATATGTTCTGCATTTACAGTAAAATTGAGTCAGAAATTTGGAAGAAAAGAGCTGTCTATTTTTGCCTCTCTGTTCGGAGCCGTAATTTATTTTATCATGTTCTTCATGCGTATTAAAAATGCATGGGTATTCGTGGGAATGTATGCCTTTTCTTATATTGGGCTGGGTATCTTCAGTTTGATTTGCTGGGCAATGATTACAGATGTTATTGATGATACAGAAGTGCAGACAGGAGAACGTGTGGATGGAACGATTTATTCGGTATATTCTTTTGCAAGAAAGATGGGGCAGGCGGCATCTTCCGGTGTAGCAGGACTTCTGCTGAGTCTGATTGGGTATACACAGGCTACTGCATATGATGAAAGTGTTGTAAATGGCATTTACAATATGACATGTCTGGTACCTGCGATTGGATTTGTGCTTCTGGCCCTTTCACTGAAATTTCTGTATCCTCTTGGTAAGAAACGTGTAGAGGAAAATGCACGTATTCTTGCTGAAAAATAGAGTAATCAAAATAAAGTGGTCTAAATGAAACAAAAAAAGAGAACCCTTAATTTTTAAAGGGTTCTCTCAACTATTTCACAATGCGGAAGAAGAGACTTGAACTCTCACAGGATTAACTCCCACTAGAACCTGAATCTAGCGCGTCTGCCATTCCGCCACTTCCG
>CASERA010000254.1 GCA_949290175.1 uncultured Ruminococcus sp. | reverse complement strand
CTTGATAAATCCTTCTGATGTCATCCGAATCCGGTTACAGTCTCCGCAAAACTTATGAGACATCGCACTAATAAATCCTATTTTCCCTTTAAAATCTGGAAATGATACATATACCGCGGGACCGTTCCCTCTTCGTCTGCCGCTCTCCGTCAGTTTGCTCTGCTCGAATTTCGCCCTGCCGTAAGCTTCCTCCAGAAAGCTTAGAATTTCTTCCTGACGACTGCCCGGATATTCTTTTCCCAGACCGATTGGCATCATCTCAATAAACCGTACATCCATAGGATATTGCTTCGCAAGTTCTGCAATTTTCACCCATTGCTCTTTATTGACCTCCGCCAGTGCTACGCAGTTGATCTTCACCCGCAATCCTGAGCCAGAATAAGAAAGAGCAGCACGAATACCTTCCATCACCTGTTTGAATCCTTCTCTGCGTGTAATCTGCTCATACTGTCCGGCATCCATCGTATCCAGACTGATATTAACTGCATCCAGTCCGGCGGCACACAACGCCGGAAGTTTTTCTGCCAACAAAATTCCATTCGTTGTCAGCGTCACCTCTTCAATTCCTTTTATTTCTTTGAGCTCCCTTACCAGGTTCTCTACACCCCTTCTGACCAGAGGTTCCCCACCTGTCAGCTTAATTTTAGAAATTCCAAGCCCGGCTCCGATTCTGCAAATCCGAAGGATTTCATCAAAAGTAAGAATTTCGGAATGCATTGTCTGTTCTACACCTTCTTCCGGCATACAATAGACACAACGCAGATTGCAGCGGTCCGTCACAGAAATTCTCATATATTCTATTTTCCGTCCAAACCGATCCCGCATTCTCCTGTCTCCCCTTTTAAAATTTCCAACCCGTGAGTTAATGAAGGAAGAATATACTCTAAATTTTCCTTCACTGCTTTCGGACTTCCCGGAAGATTGATAATCAGTGTCTGATTTCGAATGACCGACACCGCTCTGCTCAACATTGCACGAGGTGTAATCTGGAGCGAGGCATAACGCATTGCTTCCGCAATTCCTGGTACATTTCTGGTTGCCACATTCATAGTTGCTTCGGGTGTGCAGTCTCTAACTGAAAATCCTGTACCGCCTGTCGTAAAAATCAAATCCATCTTCTTTTCATCACATAGTTGAATTAATGTCTGCTCAATCTGTTCCTGCTCATCAGGAAGAAGTGCATACTCCACTACCTCATAGCCGGCTTCTTCTGCCATTTTCTGAATCAGCTTTCCGCTTTCATCCTGCCGTTCTCCCTTTGAACCTTTATCGCTTAAAGTTACGACCGCCGTCTTGAATTTCATTTCATTTCCTTCTTTCTTTCAGCCTTCCTGCACAATTTTCGGATTGACTATATCTTTGCTCTTTCCTCCGGTTTTTCTGCAAAGATAAATATCTCCAATCTCCATAAACTTGTCCAGTGCCTTACACATATCATAAATTGTCAGCAATGCTGCGCTAACTCCCGTCAAAGCTTCCATCTCCACTCCGGTTTTTCCTGCTGCCTTTACAGTGCAAAAACAGTGGATTTCCCGTTTTTCTGGTACTTTTTCAAACCGGATTTTACAATTTGTAATAGGAATGATATGACACATCGGAATCAAATCGGAAGTCCTTTTCACCCCCATAATTCCCGCTGTCGTTGCTACAGAAAGAACATCGCCCTTTCCCACTGTTCCTGCCTCAACTGCGTCATAAACATCCTGATTGACCGTTATCTTTCCTGTCGCCGTTGCCTCTCTGACTGTATCTGCCTTTTCCGTCACATCTACCATACGGGCTTTTCCATCTGAATCAAAATGTGTCAGCGTCATCTATCTTCCCTCCTATTTTACAATACATGATGCATTTTAGTATAACACACTTTATAAGAAGTTGAAACATGCATTTCGATACGGATTTTGTATTCGAATCATTTCTCTACACACTTAAAATGGAGCTGACGCACCTATGATTTACTAATCATTGATGTGACAGCTCCATTTCTTATCTCATTTTATAGTTCTTTCTTCTACGCCACGTCCGTTGTCTGCTCAAACTGAGAATTATACAACTCTGCATAGAATCCACCTTTTTCAAGCAGTTCTTCATGATTTCCCTGCTCTACGATATCCCCATCTTTCATCACCAAAATTACATCAGCATCCCGAATTGTTGATAATCTATGGGCAATCACAAAACTGGTTCTTCCCTCCATCAGGTTATCCATTGCTTCCTGAATCAACACTTCTGTTCTGGTATCTACGGAGCTGGTTGCCTCATCCAGAATCAAAATTTTCGGATCTGAAAGAATTGCTCTTGCAATTGTTAACAACTGCTTCTGCCCCTGAGAAACATTGCTTGCTTCTTCATTTAATTCCATATCATAGCCGCCCGGCAGTGTTTTTACAAACTGATGGACATGGGCAGCCTTCGCTGCTTCAATGATTTCATCATCTGTCGCATCCAGTTTTCCGTAACGGATATTGTCCTTGATACTTCCGTGGAATAACCATGTATCCTGAAGTACCATACCGAACATCTGACGCAGTTCACTCCTATTAAACTCTTTTACATCGTGACCATCGATCTTGATGGAACCGCTGTTTACATCATAAAAACGCATCAACAGCTTAATCATTGTAGTCTTACCGGCTCCTGTTGGTCCTACAATTGCAATTTTCTGTCCTTCTTTTACTTTAACAGAAAAGTCATTGATGATAACTCTATCCGGATTGTAACCAAAATGGACATGGTCAAATTCTACATTTCCTTCCAGTCCCTCCACGGATACCGGATTTTCTGCTATCTGATCCTCTTCCTCTTCTTCCAGGAATTCAAATACTCTTTCACTTGCAGCCGCAGTCAGCTGAAGCATGTTTGACACCTGCGCAATCTGCTGGATTGGCTGAGTAAAGTTTCTTACATACTGGATAAAGGACTGAATATCACCTACTTCAATCTTATTCTTAATAACCAGAAATCCTCCGAGGATGGAAACGGCCACATACCCCAGATTTCCGACAAACTGCATAATAGGCATCATCATACCTGAGAAAAACTGAGATTTCCATGCAGAATCATATAGTTTTCCATTTGTCTCATTAAACTGTCGAATTACATCGTCTTCTTTATTAAACGCCTTCACAATATTATGTCCGCCGTAAACCTCTTCCACCTGTCCATTGACATTTCCAAGGTATTCCTGCTGACCACGGAAATACTTCTGAGAGTGCCTCATCACAAATGACAGAAATGCTACGGAAATCGGAAGCAGTAAAATTGCTACCAATGTCATCAACGGACTGATGGAAAGCATCATAATTAAAACACCAATGATTGTCGTCACCGAAGTAATCAGCTGTGTAGCACTCTGATTCAAACTCTGCCCCAGTGTATCCACATCATTTGTTACGCGGGAAAGCACTTCACCTACCGGTTTTGTATCAAAATAATTCATCGGCATACGCTGGATTTTCTCTGAAATTTCTTTTCTCAGACGATATGTCGTCTTCTGGGAAATTCCCGTCATAATATATCCCTGAACAAAAGAAAGCAGTGCACTGACCAGGTACAGTCCCAATGTCAATGCAAGAATCTGTCCCAGTTTTTCAAAATTAATTCCGCTTCCACCGGACACCTTACTTACAAGACCGTTAAAAATCTCCGTTGTTGCTTTTCCTAAAATCTTCGGTCCAATAATATTAAAAGCAGTTCCTCCAATTGCGAATATCAGGACAAACAGCATTTGGATTTTATAAACACTCATGTACTGAATCAGCTTTTTCAGCGTTCCTTTGAAGTCTTTTGCTTTCTCTTCTGCCATATTAGGTCTGCCACCCATAGGTCCCATTTCTCTACTCATGACTGTTCTCCTCCTTTCCCTGCATTCCTGCTTTTAACTCAGCTTCTGACAGCTGCGAAGCTGCAATCTGCTGATATACTTTACAATTCTTCAACAGTTCCTGATGTGTTCCTATACCAGCAACTTTTCCTTCATCCAGAACAATAATCTGCTCCGCATGAAGAATCGTGCTGATACGCTGGGCAACAATCAAAACGGTACTATTTGCCGTTTTTTCTTTCAATGCCTTTCTCAGTGTGACGTCTGTCTTATAATCCAATGCTGAAAAGCTATCATCAAAAATAAAGACGTCCGGATGTTTCGCGATTGCTCTTGCAATAGAGAGTCTCTGTTTCTGACCTCCAGATACATTGGAACCACCCTGTGAAATATGACTCTGGTATTTATCCGGCTTCGCATCGATGAATTCTGCTGCCTGTGCGATTTCTGCCGCTTCTATCATTTCCTCTTGTGTCCCGTTCGGATTTCCATAGAGAATATTGGAAGCAATATCTCCTGAGAATAAAATACCTTTCTGAGGTACATATCCTAATTTTTCACGAAGTTCATGCTGCTCTATTTCGCGTATATCCGTTCCTCCTAAGGTAATCGAACCTTCGGTCACATCGTAAAATCTAGGTATCAGATTAATCAACGTGGACTTTCCACTTCCGGTACTTCCGATAATTGCGGTTGTTTCTCCCGGTCTTGCCGTAAAATCTATATCATGAATGACATTCTCACCTGCTCCAGGATAACGGAAAGATACATGGTTGAATTTCAGTACACCTCTTTCTTCTTCTGAAAGTTTCTTTGGATTCTCCGGATCATGAATCACTGTTTTACTTTTCAGAACTTCCTCTACACGATCTGCTGCCACTGCCGCTCTTGGAAGCATAACTGACAGCATACACAACATCAGGAAGCCCATGATAATCTGCATCGTATACTGAATAAATGCCATCATATCACCAACCTGCATCTGGCCTTCATTAATCCCATGAGCACCGGTCCATACAATCAATACAGATATACCGTTCATAATCAACATCATGATTGGCATCATAAATGTCATTGCACGGTTTACAAACAGGTTTGTTCTTGTCAGATTTCTGTTTGCTTCATCAAAACGTTCTTCCTCGTGTTTTTCTGTACTAAATGCACGGATAACAGGAAGACCTGTCAAAATTTCTCTTGTAACCAAATTCAGTTTATCTACCATTGACTGCAGACTACGGAATTTTGGCATTGCCACAAGAAAGAGAACAAGCACAACCATTGCAATCAGCACAACTGCCAGTGCAATAATCCACGACATCGACACATTGGTATGGAAAACTTTATAAATACCTCCAATCGCCAGAATCGGAGCGTATAACACGAGACGCAGCAACATAACTGTTAGAAGCTGAATCTGCTGAATGTCGTTGGTGCTTCTTGTAATCAATGACGCCGTAGAGAAATGATCAAATTCATTGTTTGAAAAGCCTACTACTTTACGGAATACTTTTCCCCTCAAATCGCGTCCATTGGAAGCTCCCACACGAGATGCCATAAATCCGACAAATACACTTGCCGCCATTCCCAGAAATGCCAGTGCAACCATTTTCCCACCTGTTAACAGCAGATAATGCATTTGAATCTGATCTACATCTATGCCCAAATCTTCATATGCACTCTTTACATAGCTGATTCCGGCCTGCTCCAAAATTGTATCCGGCATATCTTCCATCTGTTCTTCAACATTGTTTACAAATTCCGCTCTCTGTTCTTCCGGCATCATCTGCATGATATCAAATATTGTCGCATCTTCCGGAAGTATGCCCTGAGGCATTCCAGCTTTCATCTGCTCTTCTATCTGCTGCGTCATATCACTGCCTGATTCAAAACCTGATGTAAGCATCATTGGCAGAGAAAGCATCTCTGTCAAATCCTCTTTCTGCTCTTCATCCTCTTTTACGGAATCTTTTAAAACATATGCTGCTTTATCATACATTTTATCATCTTTCTGATAAGCATTCTTTACTATATCCGCATCTTCCGATGATACAAATAACAGGATTTTATCCATTTCTTCTTCGGAAATTGCAGTTGGAATGGTGTCTTCAATACCACTCTGCTGAATTCCCACATTTACGATATCAGACGTATACCCCGGCAGGGACAAATCACAAAATGCCTGTATGAAAAGGATGACGACAATTGCGATAATTGACTTCCAGTATACGCCCATATGCTTAAATAAATTCTTCATACTTTCTTTTCCTTTCTTTCTGACTCATCAGTCTCTATTTTTTCTCGACGGCTTTGAAGAATCTGTCTTCGGTTCATCCAGAAGATTTTCAAACATCTGAATAAAAAGTCTTCTCAGCAGGAGTCTTTCTTCTGCAGTGATTCCTTTAAAAAGCAGCTCATCCATTTTCATCCCCACTTCTTTGATATGCCGTATGCATGCAGTGCCTTTTTCAGTCAAATCCAGACGCATAATCCGCTGGTCTTTCTCATCCGGTTTTCTTTTAATATACCCTGCTTTCTCCATCTTCTGTATTGCAGAAGTGATTGATGGCGGTGTTACATTCAATCTTTCTGCCAGCTCTTTCTGAGACAATGCCTGCCCTTGATGAAGCGTAAAAAGGATGCTCGCCTGACTCTTATTCAAATCATATTCTTCAAACATCTGCTTTGCCCTTTGCCCACTTAAATGCATCATCATTCCTAATAGACCTATATTTGGAATATGATCCACATCACATCTCATGCCGCTCCTCCTTTCAATCCAATTAATTAGTTAAATAACTAATGAATATCTTAGTATTATCACCCAAAAAAATCAATATTTATTTTTATTTTTCACACTTTTTTAATATTTTCCACAATAAATTAATTAGTCTTCTAACTATTTTTCAATTAAAAAAGGAGTGCAGCAATGATTTGCTGCACTCCTTTTTCGCTCGTTTTATATCATACACTTATGTATTGCTTCTTCCCCAATTCTTAACTTCTGCATGATTTCCCTCAGACTTTTTTCCATCTCAGGCGGTGCACACCATGCCAGCCCGCAGCCCGCTGAAATACTCCGGGGAACAGAAATCAATCTTTCCGGTATATTTTTTTTCTTACATTCCTTTTCCAGCGCCATCGCATCTGCCGTCGTATGAAATGTGATTACCAATTTTAATTCTTTGTTTCTCATGCTTCAATTAAAATTTCAAATTCTGAACCGATTTCTTTTACGGTCACTTTTCTGCCTTGCTTTTTCGCATAATTTTCCACATTATTTCTCTGATGTGGTTCATTTACCAACACTTTCACAGTCTCAGTCGTCTGCTTCATCGCCTCCGCAGTCAGCATTACGGGTTCCGGACATGAAAGCCCTCTTGCATCTACTTCCTTCATACTTTTTTCCTTTCCAAACACATGAACGGGTTACTGTTTTCGTTTATTTGTTACTGCAATCAGGAAACATACCAGAATACACAGAAGAACTGCTGCCTTTCCCTGAATTGCCAATCCTCCTGCAACAGCCGGTGTTGTTTCTGTTGCTGCGGCTGCCGCACTTGCCGCCAGGCCAAAATTGTGTGCCATTGCCGCACCTGCAAACATACCAATGACAGTAACTGCTGAATCACTGGAGCCCTGTCCTGCCAGAACCAGCTGTCTAAGCGGACATCCACCTGCTAAAACTGCTGCAAATCCTACCGCATACATTCCCAGAATATTCCATACGTGCTGAGAATGTGCAATCGGCTGACCTGAAAAGCTCAAGTGAAAGCTGCCGGACACAAGATTAAATACCAGCATCACTACAAAAATTCCCAAAATAACAGAAATCAAATCGAAACTTTTTACCAGAATGATATCCCTGATTCCACCTGCAAAACACATTCTTGCTTTTTGTGCAATTGCTCCGAATACCAGTCCGGCAATCAAAGACGCGATTACCGGCGCATGCATGCTTCCCGGACCTTTTACACTGGATGCCAGTAAGGCAGTTCCGCCAATTGTCACAAAACTTAACAGTAAAATTCCAAGCATCAGGATCGGAAGAACTACACCGCTTCCTTTCTTTGTTTCGTATGCTCTTCCGAGACTGAATCCTCCTTTCAAAAAGAAAGATCCGGTTGCCACACCTGCCGCAAATCCAATTAGCGCCACCCATGCATTTAAATCACCTGCAGACATACGGAGTACCATACGAAGTGGACACCCCAAAAATGCCAGTGACCCGATCATAATAATCATTCCCAAAATAAATCGCAGCATCGGAGAAGAACCTCCGGTTGCACGAAACTCTTTTGTTCCTATGGAAATTGCAAATGCCCCCAAAACAATTCCGATAATTTCCGGACGTGCATACATCACTGTTTCTGCTGTATGAAGCTTCAATGCTCCTGTGGTATCCCTTATAAAACAGGCAACACATAGTGCCATATTTGCCGGGTTTCCCAGAAGTGCCAGCATCACAGCCAGAAGTCCACAAATTCCACCTGCTGCGACCAGTTTTTTCTTTGAATCAAACATCCCCATCTCATACCTCTCTTTTCCTTATTTTGGTAAATTTATCTATTCTCATATCCCAGTATATCCCCGGCTCCTATGATTGTCTAATTGAAAAGCATAATAACCCCCGGCACTTATTGATTTTTCCTATAAGTGCCGGGGGTAAATCATAGATATCTATTCATATAGCTATCTAAATGATTATGAAATTTTATATTGCTCCTTCACATAATCAATCAAATGTTTTACGGAATCAGATGGCTGGGTCTGCCTTCCAAATACAATATTCAGCTGACGCCCTGCATGCTCTAACGGTATTGGAATCTCCAAAATTTCATTCCTTTTCACTGCATCCTCTGCTGCCAGCCTGGATACTACTGAAATCCCCATCCCACCTGCAACATATTTTTTTATTGTTTCCTGATTTTCAATACTTGCTGTAATCTTCAACTCATTTTTTCCGATTCCCAGCCGCTTCAGCTGACGCTCAGCTTCTCTTCTCGTTCCTGAGCCTTCTTCACGCATAATCAGGGGTTCTTCACAAATCCACTGCATGCAGCGCTTCTCTTCCATCGCTTCCTTTAATTTCTCATACTTTTTTGTATTCGGAGTGATGATAACCAGTTCATCCTCATAAAAAGGAATATAACTACAACTTTTCACATCCAGTTTTGTTCCGGTAAACCCAATGTCTGCCGAAAACTCCCTGATTAATTTTACAACCCCCGCACTATCTGTTTCAATTACCCGAAACTTCTCCTGTGGATATCTCTCCTGAAACCCTTTTAAGATTTCCGGCAAAAGATATTGTGCCGGAATCGTAGATGTCGCAATAACCATATCCTTTTTGATTCCAACTGTTTTTCTGCCAAATGCAAGATAAACCTGCTCTTCCAGTTCCAGCATCTGACACGCATACTGACAAAGACGGATTCCATCTTCTGTCAAACTGACCGATTTTGTATTCCTGATAAACAGTCTGCTCCCCAACTCTTTTTCCAAGGCAGCAATATGAGCACTAACCGTAGGCTGTGTCAGATATAATTCTTTTGCTGCCTGAGAAAAGCTGCTGCATTTTGCTACATGGACAAATGCTTCCAACTGTCTTAAATTCATAATTCCATATCACTTTCATTTTGCTCTTCCACCCGATCATGTACCGGCGGTTTAATTGTACGGACATTGATTCCATTGACCTCTATGTGATCATCCACAGCAATCACGAGACACTGCCTTCCATCAATAATGCGAGTTTCTACCAAATCTGCCCGTTCCGGATTTACTTTAATAATAACATCTGGTGTTTCAATATTGAATTTTCTTGTTTCCGCAATATTTGATGCCAAAAGAGAAGTCTTTTCTCCTGCGGTTTCCTCATAATTTCTGTCAAAGGATTCCATCTTCTTGGCGGAGACACCGCTTTGCTCAAAGACTTTCCTTACATCCGTTTTACTTAATTCAAGAGGCTCCGGCTCCTCTTTATGCTCTTCAATCATATCATTCAGCGTATCATGAATATTGCGGACTGTTTCATAATCCCCTTCTTCTCCCAGCGTATCTTCAATAAGCATTTGGAATGTTTCTTTTTGTGTATCTGCTGACATCGGCATCTTTGCACCAAGTACCTGCTCTATCAAATCCGGCTGTAAATCTTCTGATTTTTTTGTATAATAAAGAACTCCGTGGATATCCGTACTCCGCTCATTAAATGCCGGAAATAAAAAACCTTTATCCGGCATATCTACTACCCAGTCACGGACTCTTCCCTGAATGCAGTTATCCTCTGCATTATAACTCAATCCGGCTTTTGATAAAGATACCGGACAGATACTGCACAGGATATGTTCGTATACCTCGTCTGAAGCATCAAACATTTCCAGATTATCAGAAGATTTTCCTGGAACATCGTACATTCCATGAATCAATATAATATAGTAGTTTTCCGCATATTCGTACGCATCAATCACTTTATCATAAAATTCTTCCAGAAGCATGTCATCTTCCAGTTTGCTGTTTTTTAATTTCATAAGAAATTCCTGGGTTCCTCCGGGCATCTCCTGGTCAATGGGGAATTCCATATTCAGCATATTTTTTCCCATCGTTCCGGAAAGGACTTTCTTAAAAATATCAAAATATTTAAACGCATCTTCTTCCGGCAAAGATAAAAATGCACTTTTAGATTCCATCTTTTTATTTTTTTCATGATCTACATAACATCCTGCAATTCTTGTAATAGCGCAATTTGCAGGCGTAAACTGTTTTCTTATTTCCAAAACTTCTTTTTTGTTCATAGTATAGCTCTCCATTTCTGTTTCTTTCTGACAAATTGTTATCTTTCATTTTACACCGAAAATCCCTCTTAGAAAAGCATTGATTTCTATACTGAATTATGCTATTCTCATAAAGTAAAAAAATAATTTTTACAATTATTTCTACTTTTATTTATTATAATTTTTTTAAGATTTTGTAGACTTCTGGCAAAGATATCGTTATAATACATATGTCAGAAATCATTCGAAAAAAATAAGGAGGATTTTATCTATGAAAAAATATGTATGTGAAGCATGTGGATACATCTATGATCCTGAAGTTGGCGATCCAGATAACGGAGTAGAGGCTGGAACAGCTTTTGAAGATATTCCGGAAGATTGGGTTTGTCCACTGTGCGGACTTGGAAAAGATGCATTCGTAGTAGAAGAATAATTTTTATGTAAATAAAAGATGCACACTGATGGTTTTATTCCGTTAGTGATGCATCTTTTTTATTACTTCTATAATGAAATTATCTCTATGTTTTCTACTTCATATCCGGCATTTTTCACTATATTTTTCAGTTTTTCATCTTCCACATTTTCTGTCATCTGTACAACAGCAATGTTTTTTCTTACATTTACCTTTGCGCTGACACAATCCAGCTCTTCCAATGCTTCTTCTACTCTTTCTTTGCATTTTTCACAGTGCATTCCTTTGACGGTAATCACCTTCTTCATAACAACCGGTCCCGTTAATTTATTCTTCTTACGTTTTGGTACGCTGCCGCTGCAACAGGTTTCCTCTCCAGTCAAGTGTTTTTTTGATGAGCGGAACGCAAAATAGATAACCACTGCTAAAATAACAACAATAATAATCGTAGGCATTTCTTCTTCCTCCTGTTCTTTTTTCAAATTCCATATCTATTCTTATTTTCAAAGCTTTGCCATAATGTCTTCCTTGGTCTTTAAGACATATTCAGAAAGTTCTTTGATTCTTTTATTATCCATACGGTTTACCGGAGCGGAAATACTAAGCGCATACTCATATCCTCCCAGATATCCTTTTAAACTGACAGCAATACAACGAACCCCCATTTCATTTTCTTCATTATCCAACGCATATCCTCTGGTTCGTATCTCCTCCAGATTTTTTTCAAATTCTTCATACGCAGTAATTGTATAGGGAGTTTTTTTTATAATGTGGCTGGAATTCCACATCTCCTTTCGATCTGCCTCACTCATATCTGCTGCCATCGCCTTTCCGACAGCAGAACAATACAAAGGAGTTCTGCTGCCTATATGCGAAACCATTTGTATGCTGTTTAAATAAGATTCTACTTTGTCAATATACACCGCCTCCACGCCATCCCGTTCTACCAGATGCACAGTCTCTTTCGATACTTCCATTAAAGCGCGTAAATGCGGTCTCACCAAGCTTAGAATATCTCTGTTTCTCATAATCTTATCTGCAATATCTACAATTTTCAATGTAGATTCATATTTTCCATACTCCTCACTTTGCCTGACATATCCCATATACATCAAAGAATTCAAAATACGGTGTACTGTGCTTTTATTTAATTCCAGAGCAATACTAATTTCTGTCAGTCCCATTCGTCTATTTGATGCTAGAAGTTCCATAACCTGAAATAATCTGTCTGCAACTTGTATTGGATTTCTTCTGTCCATTTTTATACCTCATTTTCAAATTATGGAACAAATTGTATCATACTCTTTCCCTATTTTCAATTTTTGCTTGACTTTCTCCCCATAGGTACTATACTTGAATTTATAAAGTATCATATTATGAAATAAAGTTTTATAATATAAAACTTTTAAATCGTTCATTGGAGGTATTTACATGAATAAAACTTTTGATCTATTAACTCTGGGAGAAATTCTTTTAAGATTGTCTCCTGTTGGAAATGAACGCCTTTCGCAAGGTGAAACTCTGCACAAACAAGTAGGCGGAGCAGAACTAAATGTTGCCTCCGGCGTTTCCCTTCTGGGACTTCATACCGGAATCATTTCCAAACTTCCTGCAAATACAATGGGGACATATGCCAAAAACCAGATTTCTTTCTGCGGTGTCAGCGATAATTATATTGCATACGATGATTCCCATGATGCCCGCCTTGGAATCTATTATTATGAAAACGGCGCCTATCCCCGCAAACCTGAAGTTATTTATGACAGACTGAATACTTCTTTCAGTAAGATATCTGTTTCCGATTTTCCGGAAGAACTTTTCTCTTCCACCCGTTGTTTCCATACAAGTGGAATCACCTTAGCTTTAAATCCGCAGTGCCGGGATACTGCAATTGAAATGATTCGCCGTTTCAAAGAACATGGCACTTTGATTTCCTTCGACGTCAATTTCCGTGGAAATCTATGGAGCGGTGCCGAAGCCAAAAAATGTATTGAATCTATTCTGCCTCTTGTGGACATTTTTTTCTGTTCCGAAGATACTGCGCGGCTGACATTTTTAAAAGAAGGCGATGCAAAATCAATTATGAAAAGTTTTGCACAGGATTATCCGATTTCTCTGATTGCTTCCACGCAGCGCATTGTACATACGCCTAAAGTTCATACCTTTGGCTCTCTTATTTATGATGCGAAACAGGATATCTACTATGAAGGCAAACCATATCAAAATATTGAAGTAGTGGATAGAATCGGAAGCGGTGATGCTTATATTGCCGGTGTCCTTTATGGATATCTTACAACTCCTGATGACTACCAGAGAATCGTGGAAATCGGTAATGCTACGGCTGCAATAAAAAACACAATTGCCGGTGATCTTCCGTCCTTTAGCCTTACAGAAATAGAATCTGTGATACAATCGCATAGACTGAAAAAAGATACGGTTGAAATGATACGGTAATTTTGAGGATATCATTCATAAACCCTCATTCACATCAATCGTTTTGGACTGCTTAACGGTATGAGATTTTCTCAAAATCAAAAAGAGAGTACACGTTATTATTTAACGCTATAAAAAGAGGAGGATACTGCTATAAACAAAGCAAATATCTTCCTCTTTTTTATTTCCATTTATACTTCATGTCCCTTTTACTGTCCGGTATGCAGTAGCTGATTCGCATTGGCAATCCGCTCCTTTGTAGGAGGTTCAATTCCTTCCAGAGGATATTTCATCCCCATTTCTTTCCATTTATACTCACCCAGCGTATGATATGGAAGTACTTCTACACGTTCTACATTGGAAAGTGTCTGAATAAATACGTCCAATTCTTTCAAATATTCATCCTTGTCACTTCTTTCTGGTACAAGCACATGACGAATCCAGACAGGCTTCTTTATTTCATCCAGATAACGAGCCAAATCCAGGATATTTTTATTTGTATGCCCTGTTAAAATCTTATGCTGCTCCTCATCAATATGCTTGATATCCAGGAGAAGTAAATCCGTATACTTCATTAGTTCTTTGAATTTCCCAAAAAACGGCTCTTCTCTTGTGAACGTAGCGCCACTTGTGTCAATTGTTGTATGGATTCCTTTTTCTTTTGCCTTATGAAATAATTCTATTAAGAAATCCATCTGCATCAGAGGCTCTCCTCCGCTGACTGTAATTCCACCTTTTTTGCCCCAATAAGAGCGATATTTCCACGCAGTATTTAAAAGTTCATCTGCTGTCATCAAAGTTCCATCCTGCATCCTCCATGTGTCTGGATTATGGCAGAACTGACAGCGCATCGGGCATCCACTGACAAATATGATAAAACGGACACCAGGCCCGTCCACAGAACCAAAACTTTCTGTAGAATGTATATATCCTTTCATATTATCCTCCATGGGGACGTAGTAAATTTAGATTCCACTACGTCCCAAATTCTCTTTATCCCTGTCCCTTTTTTAACTTTACTGTGTCCCCGGTGCAAATAACGACACTTTTTTCTTCATTTTATAACTCTATTTGCATCAGGGACAGAGCTAATTAAAAAAGAGACAAAATGAAATTCAAACGGGGACGCAGTCAACTTTAAATTTACTACGTCCCCACATAACTACATACGATCGTGGCAAGTTCTTGCAATTACATCTAACTGCTGCTCACGTGTCAAGTCGATGAATTTTACAGCATATCCTGATACACGGATTGTAAAGTTTGCATACTCTTCTTTTTCCGGATGCTCCATAGCATCAATCAGTTTCTCTGTTCCGAATACGTTTACATTCAGGTGATGTGCTCCCTGATCAAAATATCCGTCCATTACCTGAACCAGGTTCTCTTTACGCTCATTGTCATCATGTCCAAGTGCGCTTGGGCTGATTGTCTGTGTATTAGAGATTCCGTCAAGAGCTTCTTCGTACGGAAGTTTTGCCACAGAGTTCAGAGAAGCCAGCAGTCCGCTCTTTTCTGCACCATAAGATGGGTTAGCACCCGGTGCCAGTGGTTCTCCTGCTTTTCTTCCATCCGGAAGAGATCCTGTTGCCTTACCATATACGACATTAGAAGTAATTGTAAGGATAGATGTTGTAGGCTCAGAATTTCTGTAAGTATGGCACCTTTTCAGCTTGCTCATAAATGTTCTTAACAGCCATACTGCAATCTCATCTGCACGGTCATCATCATTACCATATCTCGGGAAATCTCCCTCTGTTTCATAATCAACAGCTACACCATTCTCATCACGGATTACTTTTACTTTTGCATACTTGATAGCACTTAAAGAGTCTACTACATGTGAGAATCCTGCAATACCTGTTGCGAAAGTACGTCTCACATCTGTATCAATCAGAGCCATTTCGGCTGCTTCATAGTAGTATTTGTCATGCATGTAGTGAATCATGTTCAATGTATCTACATACAGTTTAGACAACCAGTCCATCATCTGATCATATTTATCCATTACTTCATCGAAGTCAAGATATTCAGATGTAATCGGGCTGTATTTCGGTGCAATCTGCTCTTTTGACTTTTCATCGATACCACCGTTGATAGCGTAAAGCAGACATTTCGCAAGGTTTGCACGTGCTCCGAAGAACTGAATTTCTTTTCCTGTCTGTGTTGCAGATACGCAGCAGCAGATAGAATAATCAACTCCCCATACCGGACGCATTACATCATCGTTCTCGTACTGTACAGAACTTGTCTTAATAGAAATATAAGAAGAATATTTCTTAAAGTTCTCTGGCAGATTTGAAGAATATAATACAGTCAAGTTCGGCTCTGGAGACGGTCCCATGTTTTCCAGTGTATGCAGGAAACGATAGTCGTTCTTTGTTACCATAGAACGTCCATCCATTCCG